>JBFYZE010000461.1:0-2562 GCA_041309665.1 Gemmatimonadales bacterium
TCGATGGCCGCGCGGACCGAGTCACGCTGGGCCGCCGTGGCCTCCCCGGGGAAGGTCATGAGGATGTGGCTGGCGCGGAGCCTGGAGTCCGGCGCCTCGCGCTCGTAGGCCGCCAGGAGATCCGCGTCGGAGATGAGGGTGTCGACCTCGATGACCGAGTCCCGGAGCTGGAAGATCATCTCCTGGTCCAGCTGCTGGCGGACCAGCGGCTCCAGGTCGAGCCCGGCCAGGGTGGAATCCTCGGCCGCCTCGGCGGCGAGGAGTGCGTAGTCGGCCCAGAGTTCCGCCAGGGCGCGGACCACCTCCACGTCGTTGGGAAGGTTCTCCTGGTCCACCAGCAGCTCCACGGCGTCGTCCACCGTGAGGCGGTAGTCCCCCGCCCTGGCCACCAGGCCCTCCGTGGGTTCGTCCTTGGCGCACGCCGCCACCAGAGCGAGCCCGACCAGGGCCGCCGCCATCCCGAGCTTCTTGTTCACGCTGGGTCTCCAGGAAGAGATCCGGGGTCCATCGCTCCGCTACGCAGCCGCATCCGCGGCCGTCCGGAGCGCCTCCAAAGCTATCACAAGGGTTTCGGTCAGAGGCAGGGCACCCACCTGGGTGAACACCATGGAGAGGGGGTCCATGCGGACCACCTCCACGCCCACCTGCCGCTTCCGGAGCGGTGCTTCCAGCACCGCCACCCGGGGCACCACGCCGGCACGGAAGTTCAAGCGTGCCGACCGATCCCGCACCAGGATGCGCTCCACGCCCACGCCTCTCCCCAGGACCCGGAGCACGGCAGCGTCCAGGAGCCGTCCGGCCTCCTCGGGGAGGGGCCCGAAGCGGTCGGCCATCTCCCGGCGAAGCGCCTCCACCTCCACGCGGCTCCCGACCTTGGACAGGCGCCGGTACAGGTGGAGCTTCTGCCCCGAATCCTCTACATACCCCTCGGGCAGGTAGACGGATCCCGCCAGGGAGATCTCGGGATCGGGGTGCTCCTCGGGATCCTCGCCTTTCTGGAGGCGCTGAACCGTCCTCTCCAGCAGGCGCAGGTAGGCGTCCAGGCCCACCTGGCTGGCGAAGCCCGACTGGTCCGCGCCCAGGAGGTTCCCGGCGCCACGCAGCTCCAGGTCGCGGAGCGCCACCGAGTACCCGCTTCCCAGCTCGGTGTAGTGTTCCAGGATGCGGAGCCGCCGCCCCGCCTCCTCGGTGAGCTCCTCCGGAGCGATGAGGTAGCAATAGGCGCGGCGGTCGGAGCGCCCCACCCGGCCGCGGATCTGGTAGAGCTGCGAGAGCCCGAAGCGATCGGCCCTGTCCACGATGAGCGTGTTCGCGTTGGGCACGTCCAGCCCGTTCTCGATGATGGACGAGCAGACCAGGATGTCCACCTCTCCGTCCGTGAACGCGCGCATGACCGCGTCCAGCTCGTGCCCGCCCATCTGGCCATGGGCCACCGCCACGCGCGCCTCGGGCACCAGGGCCCGCACGTCCTCGGCCACGGTGTAGATGGTCTCCACGCGGTTGTGGAGGAAGAACGTCTGCCCACCCCGGTCCAGCTCGCGCTGAAGCGCCTCCGTCAGGATCTGGTCGCTCCAGGGGAGCACGTGGGTGAAGATGGGCATGCGGTCCCGGGGCGGCGTCCGGATGAGGGAGAGGTCCCGAACCCCCGAAAGGGAAAGGTAGAGCGTGCGAGGGATGGGCGTGGCCGTCAGCGTGAGCACGTCCACCTGGGCGCGCATCCGCTTCAGGCGCTCCTTGTGCCGCACTCCGAAGCGCTGCTCCTCGTCCACCACGAGGAGCCCCAGGTCCTTGAACACCACGTCGTGGGAGAGCAGGCGGTGGGTCCCGATCACGACGTCCACCTCGCCGTTGGCCAGCCTGCCCAGGAGGTCGCGGCTCTCGGCGGCCGACCTGAAGCGGCTCAACGAGTCCACGCGCACCGGGTAGTCGGCCAGGCGCTCCATGAAGGTGTGCCGGTGCTGCTCGGCGAGGATGGTGGTGGGGGCGAGCACGGCCACCTGCTTGCCGTCCTGCACGGCCTTGAACGCGGCGCGGATAGCCACCTCGGTCTTTCCGTAGCCCACGTCCCCGCACACGAGGCGGTCCATGGGCCTCGGCGACTCCATGTCGCGCTTGACGTCCTCGGCGGCAGTGCGCTGGTCCGGGGTGTCCTCGTACAGGAAGGACGACTCCATCTCCTTCTGCCATCGGGTGTCGGGCCCGTACGCGTGCCCCTCCACCGTGGCGCGCCGGGCATAGAGCTGGAGGAGCTCCGTGGTCATCTCCTGGATGGCCCTCTCGGTGCGGCTCCGCAGCGCCTTCCACCGCTTGCCTCCGATGCGGTGCAGGTGGGGCGGCTCGGCGTCCTCCGACTCGCCCACCCAACGCTCCACAAGGTCGAGGCGATAGACCGGAAGGCGAAGGATCTCCCCCCCGGCGTATTCCAGCGCCAGCGATTCGATCTCCTCACCGGCGACCTGGATCCTCTGCAGCCCGACGAAGCGTCCCACGCCGTGGTCCATGTGCACCACGTAGTCGCCGGGCGTGAGCTGTGCCAGGCTCTCCAGCGCCACCGACCACCGG
>JBFYZE010000462.1:0-4694 GCA_041309665.1 Gemmatimonadales bacterium
CACGGCGCCGCCAGAGCTGTCCACGACCATCGGGAAGCTCCACCAGGCCACGGGCGTGGCCGACCTGACCCAGCCGGTGCTGAGCCTCTTCGAGGGGCTCCTGTCCGCGCGGAAGGAGCACGGCCTCCTTCCCTCGGCATTCGGCATCTCCCGGGAGGAGCTGGAGACCCTGGCGGATCGGCACGCCGCGCTCGACGAGCACGGCGTCACCGTCGGTGGCCGGCTGCTCCGCGCGCGCGTCATCGCCCACGACGCCAAGGCCCGGATCGCCGACTACCTCGCCGAGAAGGGCACCGAGGCGCCGAGCGGCATAGAGCTCTGGGACCGCATCCAGGAGAACGTGCTCAGGATCCAGTCGGTCCTGGGGATCACCCCGAAGGAATGGGGCACGTTCACCGGCCAGATGCGCCACCTCATCAACTCGGTGGAAGACCTCGCCAAGGTGGTGGAGCTGAGCCCCAAGGCCGTGGAGGAGTGCCTGCGGGTCACGAAGCACTACCGCATGCGGCTCACGCCGTACTACGCCAGCCTCATCATGCCGGGGGAGACGAACGACCCCATCCTCCTCCAGAGCGTGCCCACCGCGGAGATGGTGGACAACGTGGGCGAGGAGATCGCCCCGGTGGCCGCCGACCACTCCCCGGCGCGCCTCATCGACCAGTTCTACCCGCGCGTGGTGACCATCAAGGCCACGAACATGTGCGCGATGTACTGCACGCACTGCCTGCGCATCGCCCACATCGGGAAGATGGACCGCACGTACTCGGCCGCGGCCTACGGGGAGGCGCTGGATTACATCCGCAGGGACCCGACCATCCGCGACGTCCTGGTCACGGGGGGTGACGCGTTCATGCTCCCCAACGCCGACCTGCGCTGGCTCCTCGAGCAGCTCGATGCCATCGAGCACGTGCAGGTGAAGCGCCTGGGCACGCGCATCCCCGTGACGACGCCGATGCGCATCGACGCGGAGCTGCTGGACATCCTCGAGGAGAGCAACGACAAGAAGCCGCTGCGGGTGGTCATGCAGATCAACACGGCCCGGGAGGTCACGCCGGTGAGCCGGGAGGGCTTCCGGCAGATGGCGAAGCGCACGTCGGCGCTCATGAACCAGGCGGTGCTGCTGAAGGGGATCAACGACACGCGCACCCGGATGTGGAAGCTCTGCGAGACCATCCAGGAGGCGTACGTGCGGCCGTACTACATCTTCAACTGCTCGTTCCGGAACCCGCAGTTCGCACACTTCAGGGTGCCCGTGGCGGTGGGCCGCGACATCGTCGAGAGCATGTACGGCAACATCTCGGGTGACGCGATCCCCAGGTACATCGCCACCGTCGGCGGCAAGGTCCCGCTGCACAAGGACAACGTGGTGCGCCAGGAGAAGGGCCACGTCGTGGTGCGGCGGCCGTGGAGCGGTGAGGAGGCGGCCTATCCCGACGCCGATCCCGCCGCCTGGGCCGACACGGTGTTCGCGTTCGCCAGGTATTGAGGCACGTCGCTTCCTCTCGAGATGGCGGGGGCTCCATGACCAGACCGGAGGCCGGCGCCGGCGCGCGCGCGGAGTCCCCGCCCTTCTCCGTCCAGCTCATCCGGCGGGTGGAGAGGGTCGGAAACCTGCTCCCCCATCCGTTCACCGTGTTCCTCCTCCTCATCGCCCTGGTGGTGGGGCTGTCGGTCGTCCTCTCGTGGCTCGGCGCCGGCGTCACCTACGAGACCATGGACGCCGCCACCGGCGAGACCGCCACCACCACGGTGAAGGTGGTGAGCCTGGCCAGCAGGGCCGTCGTCCAGGGGACGATGCAGAACTTCGTCCAGATCTACGCCTCCTTCGTGCCGGTGGGCTTCGTCATCATCATGGTGCTGGGGGTGAGCCTGGCCGAGGGCACCGGCTTCTTCTCGGCCGTCATCCGCACGGCGGTGCAGCGGACGCCGCCGGCCGCGGTGACCTTCGTCATCGCCCTGGTGGGGATCTGCTCCAACATCGCCTCCGACGCCGGCATCATCATCTCCTCCACCCTCGGGGGGGCCATCTTCCTCGCCCTCAACCGCCACCCGGTGGCCGGCGTGTGCACCGGGTACGTGGCGGCCTACGGGGGGTTCAGCGCCAACTTCTTCATCTCCGGGACCGACGTGGTGCTGGCGGGGATCACCAGGTCCGCGGCCGGGCACTTCGCGGTGGACGCCCCGATCCACCCCCTCATGAACTGGTACTGCATGATGGCGTCCACGGTGGTGCTGGCCACCGTGGTGACGGTGGTGACCGAGAAGGTCGTCATCCCCTACCTGGGTGAGTACCGCCCGCCCGACGGGACCGTGGCGCCGTCGCTGGAGGAGTTCCGGCTCACCGACGCGGAGAGGCGCGGACTGGCGGCGGCGCTGGTGGCCTCGCTCGCCTTCCTGGTCGTCATGCTGGTCCTGACGATGCCGCAGGGAGCGCTCCTCAGGAACGCGGACGGGAAGCTCCTTCCCAGCTCTCCCCTCATCAGCGGGATCATCTTCATCCTCTTCGTTTACTTCCTGGTGGTGGGCGTGGCCTACGGCGTCGCCGCGGGCACGCTGCGCTCCCAGAAGGAGATCCCCAAGATGATGGAGGGGGGGCTGGTGGGCGTGGCCGGATTCCTGGTGGTCTGCCTGCCGGCTTCGCTCTTCATCGACCTGTTCAACAAGAGCAACCTCACCACGCTCATCGCGGTGCGCGGGGCCGACCTCGTCCGGGGGCTGGACGTGGGCATGGTGCCGACCCTGATGGTCTTCGCCCTCCTGTGCGCGTCCATCAACCTCTTCATCACCAGCGGCTTCACGAAGTGGCTCATCCTGGCCCCCATCTTCATCCCCCTCTTCTACCAGCTCGGGGTGAGCCCGGCCATGGTGCAGATGTCGTACCGCATCGGGGACTCCACCACCAACGTCATCTCCCCGGTGTCGGCGTACCTCCCCTTCCTGCTGGGGCTCCTCGAGAAGTACCGCAACAAGGACCAGGAGGTGGGGATCGGGTCGGCCATGGCGCTGACCCTGCCCTACTCCGTGGGCCTTCTGGTCGTATGGGTCCTCTTCCTGGGTCTCTGGCTCCTCCTCGGGCTGGACCCGGGCCCCGGCGTCCCGATCCACGTGAGCGCACCATGAACCGGCTGACCCCCCTCCTCCTCGCCGGCGGCCTGGTGGCCGCCACCCCGCAGGCGTCCCTCGACAAGGTCGCGGACGGGCGGAGCTACATGGTCGCGGCCCCCACCCCCGAGGCCGTGCAGGCGGGCCTCGCCGTGCTGGAGCAAGGCGGCAATGCCGTGGACGCCGCGGCCGCCACCGCCTTTGCGCTCCTGGTCACGGATCCCGTCATGTCCAGCGTGGGCGGCCGCTCCCAGATCCTCATCCGGAGCGCCGACGGGAGCTACACCGGGATCGACGGGGCCACCCAGGCCCCCCTGCGGGTGGACCAACCCTGGGCCGTGGGGCACGGATACGGGACGGTGCCCATCCCGGGGAGCCCTGCGGCTTTGGAGGAGATGCTGGCCAAGTTCGGCACCCTGTCCCTGGGCCAGGCGCTCCAGCCCGCCATCCGGCTGGCGGAGGAGGGCTTCCGCGTCAAGCAGGATCTGGCGGAGGCCCTCCGGGCGAGCGAGCGCAACCTGCGCCGCTACCCCGGCACCGTGCAGCACTTCTTCAAGCCCGACGGCTCACGCTACGCGGAGGGCGACATCCTGAAGCAGCCCACGCTGGCCCGCACGCTGCGCACCCTGGCGGAGAAGGGCTCCGACGCCCTCTACCACGGGGAGCTGGCCGACGCCTTCGTCGCCGACATGGAGCGCAACGGGGGCCTGGTGCGCAAGGACGACCTGGCCCAGTACCGGCCCCGCCCCGGGGAGATCGTGGAGGGGTCGTACCGGGGTCATCGCATCGTGGCCCGGGGCGGGAACTGCGACGGAGCCTCCGTCATCGAGATGCTCCAGATCCTGGAGGCGTTCGACCTCGGCAGCTACGACATCACCGACGCCGACTACGTCCACATCCTGGCGCAGACCCTGTACCTGGGATCGGCCGACGAGCACGTGCCGGACTGGGTGCAGGTGAGCCCGGCCCACGCCGCCCGCCGCAGGCTGGAGATCGACATGGACAAGGCGTGGCCCACCCCCGTGCAGGGGTCGGCCACCCCCGGCGACACACACCACCTCTCGGTGGTGGACGCCCAGGGCAACGCCGTGGCCATCACCCAGTCCATCGGCCCCAACTTCGGCTCCAAGGTCGCCAGCCCCGAGCTGGGCTTCTTCTACGCCTACAGCTACGACATGAACGACGACCCCCTCCCCTTCCAGCGGGAGAAGACCAGCCAGTCCCCCACCATGCTGGAGAAGGACGGGAAGGTGTTCATGGCCCTGGGGTCCGCCGGGAGCGGCCGCATCCCCGGCTCCATCGTGCGGGCCGTGGTGAACGTGGTGGACCACCGGATGGCTCTGGGTGAGGCGCTGGAGGCCCGGCGCTGGTTCATCGCAGACAACCAGCTCCGCATCGAGACCGCCGGTATCCCTCCGGTTACGCTGGAGAGGCTCGGGGCGCTGGGCTACGACCTGCGCCCCTACGAGGCCCGGGATCCCTACTTCGCCAGCGTCCACGCCGTCCTGGTGGACCCCGCCACGGGGATCCTCCACGGGGCCAGCGATCCCCGGGACTACGGCGCGGCGGGAGGTAGGTAGGGGGAAGGTCCC
>JBFYZE010000463.1:0-7417 GCA_041309665.1 Gemmatimonadales bacterium
ACGATGACGTAGGTCATCCCCAAGACGAATCCGGAGAGCAGCCGCTGGGCGCGACGGCGCGACAGCGGAAAGCGAACCAGGCCTGGGGTAAAAAGCGACGCGGCCCGGAGTGCACGAGGCACCCGGGCCGCTTCTGACTCGGGGGACCTGCCCGGCCGCTACACGCTGCTCCGGCGGTATCCCCACTGCGCTGGCGGGCTCACGGCCCTTGCTTGGATCCGCCCACGTGTGGGCGGCTGGGCCTTCCCCCTTCACCCCCCTTGGTGCCGCGCGGTCCGCGGCGAGGGGCGCCCTCCGAATTCGTTCGAGGGCATTTCCGACAGGGCCAGCGACCTCCCTGCCGCGCTCCCCAGGTGTTCCAAGCCCTGGTTCGCTTTCCGCTGTCGCGCCGTCGCGCCCAGCGGCTGCTCTCCGGATTCGTCTTGGGGATGACCTACGTCATCGTCCTCGACGAGCCGCATCCGAATCGCAAGGGTACGATACCGGACCGCGGCGGGGGGTGCAAGGGTTTCGTTCCGGACTCCGACGGTGCGTTCAACACAGACCACAAGGAATTGTGTCGCAATTGGTTATGGCGATAGAGCGAGGGCGCTTCGAGGTCTGTTCGGGGCACGGCAGAAACAGATGGATCATGGAACAGATTATCCCGAAACATATGGATAGTGCCGTCCGGCACTTCGGAAAAACCGGTCCGGCAAAGCCCCTGGAATGCGCTCGTCGGACGAGTAGAAATGTTGGCCAGGCTACACTATGGCCGCACCGAACACCCCGGCGAAGGCCCGGACCACGGCGCCCCGGACCTCCTCCAGCCCCAGCGCCCGACCCGTCTCCCGGGCGAGCGAGGTGACCTCCCGGTCGGAGATGCCGCACGGCACGATGGTCCGGAAGAGGCTCAGGTCGGTGTGGACGTTGAGCGCGAAGCCGTGCGAGGTGATCCACCCGGAAGACACCCGCACGCCGATGGCGGCCACCTTCCCCCCCGCGGTCCACACGCCCGTGAGCCCCTCCGCGCGGTAGGCCTCCACGCCCCAGGTCGCCACCGCCCGGATGAGCACCTCCTCCAGGTCGCGCAGGTACCGGTGGAGGTCCCGGCGGTCCGGGCTCAGGTCGAGGATGGGGTACCCCACCAGCTGTCCCGGCCCGTGGTAGGTCACGTCCCCGCCCCGGCCGGTCTCGAAGAGCTCGATGGAGCGCTCAGCCCTTTCCTTCTCGTCCACCAGCACGTGGTCGGTGCTGGAGGCGCTGCCCAGCGTGATGACGTGGGGATGCTCGAGCAGGAGGAGCGTGTCGGGGACGGACCCGCTCCTCCGCTGCGCCACCAGACGCTCCTGCAGGGCCAGCGCCTCCCCGTAGGGGACCCGGCCGAGCCAACGCACTTCGACCGTGCGGCCGGACCCGGGCGAAGCGTGCGGTGGATGCTCCATGCCGTGCCTCCCCGCGAACCTGGCCGGCGCCGGCGCGCGCTAGGCGTCCGCGGGGAACGCGTCCAGCACCTCTTTCAGCCGGGCCAGGAAGCGCGCCGCGTCCGCCCCGTCCACGATGCGGTGATCGTAGCCCAGCGAGAAGAGCGCGCGCTTGCGGATCGCCATGGCGTCGCCACCAGTGACCGGATCCTCCACCACGACCACCCGCTTCTCGATCGCGCCCGTGCCCAGGATGGCCGCGGTCCCCTTCGGAATCACCGGCATCCCCACCAGCGTGCCGAGCACGCCGGGGTTGGTGATGGAGAAGGTGGCGCCCTGGATCTCGTCCGGGAGGAGCTGCCTCGTCCGGGCCCGGTCGGCCAGGTCGTTGAGCTTCTTGGCGATCCCCACCAGGCTGAGGCCGTCGGCGTCCTTGATCACGGGCACGATGAGCCCGGGGTTCAGGTCCACCGCCATCCCCAGGTTCACGTTCCCCCGGTAGACGAGGTTGTTGCCCGAGACCGTCGAGTTCACCATCGGGAACTCGCGCAGCACCCGGGAGACGCCCCACGCCACGAAGGCGGTGTAGCTCACCTTCGCGCCCTGGGCGGCCCACTTGGCCTTGCTGGCGGCGCGGACGGCATCGATAGCCGTGAAGTCGATCTCGATGAACGAGTGCACGTGCGGCGCGATCCGCTTCGCGACGACCATGTGCTCGGCCGTGAGCCGGCGGATCTTGTCCATAGCCTCCACCCGGTCCGCGTCACGGACCGGGAACTCGGGGTGCTGGACCTCGCCGTAGAACCTCTTCCACAGGTCCGAGGGTGCGGCCGAAGGCGCAGGCGACGGAGCCGACGGGGAGGCAGCCGGCGCCGCCGGAGCGGCAGGTACGGGCGCGGGCGCGGGTGCAGCACCCACCGCAGCGACGGATACCGGAGCAGGAGTGGGCGCACCGGTCTCGATGAACCCGAGGATGTCCTGCTTGGTCACCCGGCCGGCGTGGCCCGTCCCGGTCACGGAGGCGATGTCGATCCCGTGCTCCTCGGCGATTTTGCGGACCACCGGAGTCGAGCGCGTGCGCAGGCGCTCCTCGGCCGAGTCCTCGACCCCTGTCGTAGCGGCGGGCTGAGGCGCGACGGGCGCGACGGCGGCGGACGCGGGCGGAACCGCGGCGGGCTCGGCGGCGGCGGGAACCGGTACCGGCGCGGCGGCAGCTCCCCCGTCGGGGTCGATGTACGCCACCACGGTGCCCACCTCCACGGTTGCCCCTGCGGCGACCACGATCTCGACGAGCGTGCCGGAGGACGGCGCGGGGATCTCGGCATCCACCTTGTCGGTGGAGATCTCCAGGATGGGCTCATCCCTCTCGACGCTGTCGCCCACCTGCTTGAGCCACTTCGAGACGGTACCCTCGGCGATGGACTCTCCCATCTGGGGCATGGGGACTTCGATCCGGGCCACGCTGACGCACTCCGGTTGATCGGGTTCCACGACGTGGGGCCGTTACCCGGGGGCGCGGCATTCGATCCGCGCGGGCCGCCCCTCAGGCGTGTACGTTCGCCCGGCGGCCAGGGCCGGGCAAGCCGACGCCCAGCGTGGGCGCGGCACAGCCGGCGGGTGGGTGCACGGTGCCCTCGGCGGAGTTCGGAGCCTCCGGCCGACCGACGGGAGTCAGCTCCCGGGGTCGCCGGGGTTGGGCGGCGCGGTCTCCGTCCCCGTGGCCGGCGTCTCGGAGGTCCCGCCCGGGAGGATGGGCTGGGGCGTCGAGGCAGGCGCCGTCGCCGGCGCCTGAACCTGGATCACCGACTCCGGCTGCTGGGCCCGCGACGAAAGGATGGACAGCACCAGGGATAGGACCATGAACGTGGTCCCGGCAGCCCAGGTCGCCCGGGTGAGAACCGTGGTGGCCTGGCGTCCGCCGAGGAGACCCTCGGTCATGGCCGCGCCGCCGCCCACGGCGGCCAGGCCTCCGCCCTTGCCGGACTGGAGGAGGATCACGATCCCGAGGAAGATCCCGTCCAGGACCAGGACTGTGAGCAGGAAAGCGTACATCGCACCGTAGTTGGTGTTCGTGTGAGACAGACTTTTAAACTTGGAGGAAGTCAGGGGCGTGTCAACGTCCCTGGCCTCCGACGCTCAACCGGCGGCCGCCACGAGCGCCGCGTAGGAGCGCGGATCCACGCTGGCGCCGCCCACGAGAACCCCATCCACGTTGCGGGCCGCCAGGAGCTCGGCGGCATTGTCCGGCTTCACGCTCCCGCCGTACAGGATGGGCGTCCGCGTGGAGCGTGCGGCACCCAGCCGCTGGTCCAGCCGGCCGCGGAGCGAGCCCTGCGCCAAGGCGGCGTCCTCGGGGGTGGCGGTCTCGCCGGTCCCGATGGCCCACACGGGCTCGTAGGCCAGGAGGAACCTCCCCTCCGTCTCCACGAGAGCCTCCAGGGCCGCGTCGAGCTGCCCGAGGATGACCTCCTCCACCCGGCCCGCCTTCCGCTCCTGAAGCGTCTCGCCCACGCACACCACCGGAACGAGCCCGTGCCGCCGCGCCGCCCTCACCTTCCGAGCGACCTGCTCGTCGGTCTCCCCGAAGAGCTGCCTCCGCTCCGAGTGCCCGATGAGGGCGAACGTGGCGCCCGCCTCCCTGGCCATGGCGGCGGAGCACTCCCCGGTGAACGCGCCCTTGTCCTCCCAGTGGATGTTCTGGACCCCCAGCTGGATGCGAGGATCCCGCTCGGGGCTCCCGGCCACCGTCGCCAGGGAGAGGGCCGGCGGGAAGACGAGGAGCTCGTGGGCCCCGGCGTTGGCCGGGAGCTGAAGGGTGGTGAAGAAGGCACGGGCCTCGCGGGGACCGTGCACCATCTTCCAGTTGCCTGCGATCACGGCCATGTCAGTCCGCCTCGTTCAGCGCTGCCACGCCGGGGAGCTCGGCGCCGGCCAGGAACTCGAGGGACGCGCCCCCTCCCGTGGACACGTGGCTCAGCCTCTCCACCACGCCCGCCCTCTCCGCCGCGGCGGCCGAGTCACCTCCGCCCAGGACGCCCACGGCGCCCCCGTCGCACGCCTCCGCCACGGACCGGGCGACGGCCATGGTGCCCTCTGCGAAGGCACCCACCTCGAAGACGCCCATGGGCCCGTTCCACACGATGGTGCGCGCCCCCGAGATCTCGCGGGCGAACATCTCCCTCGTGGCGGGTCCGATGTCCCCGATCCGGTCGGCGGGACCCACCTGGCTCCGGTCCACTACGCGGGTGGCCGCGCCTTCCGCGATGTCGGCCGCCACCACGCAGTCCACCGGCAGCAGGATGCGGTCCGCCGCCCTCCCCAGCGTGGCGCGGGCGAGCTCGACGCGGTCGTCCTCGACCAGCGACGCCCCGGTCTGCAGGCCCAGCGCACGGAAGAACGTGTTCGCCATGGCCCCTCCGATGAGCAGACGGTCCACGCGCGGGAGGAGCGCTTCGATGACGTCGATCTTCCCGGAGATCTTGGCGCCCCCCAGGATGGCCACGAACGGCCTCTTGGGCCGCTCCAGGGCCCCTCCCAGATACTCGAGCTCCTTGGCCATCAGGAGTCCCGCGACCGCGAGCCCGCCCTTGGCCCGCATGGCCTCGGCCAGCCCCGACGTGGACGCGTGGGCCCGATGCGCGGCGCCGAAGGCGTCGTTGACGAACAGGTCGCCCAGGGCGGCCCAGCTCTGGGCCAGCCCGGCGTCGTTGCCCTCGTCGCCGGCGAGGAAGCGCGTGTTCTCCAGAAGGACGATCTCCGCCCGGGCGAGCGAGGCGACGGCGTCCTTCGCGCCCTGCCCCGCCGAATCGGCTGCGAAGCGGAGCGGCTTTCCAAGGACCTCACCCAGGCGGGCCGCCACGGGCGCCAGGGAGTATTTGGGCTCGGGCCCGCCCTTGGGGCGTCCCAGGTGGGAGAGGAGCACGACGCGGGCTCCCGCGCCCGTCAGCAGGCGGAGCGTGGGCACGGACGCCTGGATGCGGGTATCGTCGGTGACGACGCCGTCCTTGATGGGAACGTTGAGGTCGGCACGGACCACGACGGTGCTGCCGGCCAGGTCGCTGGGAGCGAGGTCGCTCAGGGTCTTCTTGCTCATTGCGCGATAGGGGGAGGCGGGTTCCGGGAGGGCCCCTGAAACGTAAGAGAGCGGGCCTCCTGGCGGTACGCTCCGCCCGGCGGCCCGCCCACGCCCGCGCCCTGTGAGGACGCTCACCTGCGATCCAGGGCCTGCTCCGCCGAGAGAGGCGCCCCCGCGTCGGGGACATCGGCGACCACGCGCAGCACGTAGCGCCCGGGCGGGACGTCCCCCAGCCATACGGAGATGAACTCGGCGATGACGGCCCTCCCGCCGGCGATCCGCTCCCAGGTGGAGCGGAACCCGCTCTCGCCTGCAGGCTGGATGGGTAGGTCGCGCAGGTCGCCGGTGGCCCGGTCCCGAAGCTCGGCGCGGAGCCGGTAGCGGGGCGACACACGGGCCACGCCGTAGAGCTCGACGTAGGCGCCGATGGCGTGGCTCTGCACCGGCAGGTCCAGCGCCAGCGGCTCCAGCCAGTCCCTGCCGCGGCCGACCTCGTCCTTGCGGGGCGACGCCGCCGCCGTGAGGACCACGTCCGACATGGTGGCGCCGGAGGCCGTGGCCAACGGCGCGACGGAGCGGCGCAGCGCGGCGGCCTGCCCGGTGACCGCGCTGTAGAGCTCCACCACCTCTCCCGCAACCGCCGCGTGCGCGGTCGCCCTGAGCGCCACGTCGCCTTCCACGGCGGGCACCCTGGACCGGGTCACGGACAGCGTGCTGCCGCTCTCACCGAGGAGCACGAGCGCCACCTCCAGGGAGTCGGTGGGCGCCCCGGCGAAGAGCACCGGGACACGGGCGTGCATCTCCACGTCCAGCGCGGCGGAGCCCACATCCAGGAAGCGCGCCACCTGCGCGCCCAGGGAGAACACGATCCGGGAGCCATCGCCGTACCGATGCGGCACCAACTGCCGCACCTCGTCCAGGTAGGCCCTGCCTTCGGGCGTGAGAGCCGGGACTCCGGAGGTGGACAGCCGCCGGAAGGTGAGATCCGGGCCCGGGCCGAAATCCCACAGCTCCACGCGCACGCCGGGGCCTTCCTCGAAGGCCCGCACCTCGTCGGGCTGGCCGTAGCGGACCCAGACCTCGCCGGCGTCGGAGCTGGTCGAGCCGAACCGCAGGAGCGCATACGAGGTGCGCGCCAGGTGTTCCACGAAACGCTCGTTCACGGACGTGGCCAGGATGGGATCCAGCGGCCTCCAGAAGGCCTCCCGCCACTCCCCACGCCGCTCGGCGGAGAGCGCGGCATACTCGGTCGCCTGGGGTTCGAGCAGCAAAGGCGCCACATCCTCCACCTGGGCAGCCTGGTCGGCCGGGAGGCCCCGCAGCGCGGCGCTGAACGACGCGGCGGCCTCTTCCGAGCGGGACAGGCGCTGCAGGGCCAGTCCCTCGAGGAGCAGCCCGTGGGCGTCGCCGGCGCCGGCCGCGACGAAGCGCCGGGCGCTCGCCAGCAGGTCTTCCCATCGCTCCTCGTCCGCCAGCCCCAGGAGCACCTCCATGTTCGCCCCCGGATGCGTCGGGTCGGCCTCGACCGCCGACCGGAACGACGCCATGGTCACCGCCCGGTCCGCCGAGCCCCCCTGCTCGAGCGACTGGAAGGAGCGGCCCAGGATCTCGCCCAGCTCCTCCGGGCAGAGGTAGTTCCAGGCGATGAGGCGGCCCACCGGCGCGTACGCGGACGCCTCCGCGGCGGGCGACGGCGCCTGCGGACAGGCGGATGAGGGAAGCGCGTCGGAGCGCACGCGCCCCAGGTTACGGGAGGCGAGCCAGCTCTCCCTGACCAGCGATCCCCTCTCGAAGTGCAGGTCAGCGAGGATGCGGGGCGACACGGCGCCGCCCGAGCGGCGGGCGGCCTCCAGCCCGCGCTCGAGGAGAACCTGGGCCTCGGTGCGGAGCCCCTGCCGCTGCCGGATCCGGGAGAGCGCCAGGAACGGCGCCGGGTTCT
>JBFYZE010000464.1:0-8251 GCA_041309665.1 Gemmatimonadales bacterium
GAGCGGGTCATCGGCCGCCGCAGGGAATACGCCGTCCTCTCCTTCACGCCCAAGAGCGAACCGGGCGGCATTCCCACGTACGCCCACCTGACGGGGCTGCGCGACATCGAGCCGGGACACAGGCTGGAGGTCCTTCCGTACGCGGTGGCGCGGGCCGAGCGCGTGGACCCGGGGGCGAACCCCTTCCGCACCGACTCCGAGTACATCGGCTCCGGCGGTGTGGACCTGCTCTACCGGGTGACGTCCGACTTCGCGTTGAACGCATCCATCAACCCCGACTTCGGCCAGGTGGAGGCGGACCCGGCGGTCGTGAACCTCTCCGTCTACGAGACGTTCTTCGAGGAGAAGCGCCCGTTCTTCGTCGAGGGCGGCGAGATCTTCAACTTCGGCCGGAACACCAGCGGCGGGCAGCTCTTCTACACCCGGCGGATCGGCCGAGCCCCTCAGCTCGGTGCGCCCACGCCCGCCTCGGACGCGCCGGACGTCACGACCATCCTGGGCGCGGCCAAGCTCTCCGGGAAGACCGCGTCCGGGTGGTCATTGGGGATCATCGAGGCCGTGACGGACCGGGAGGACGCCCGCTTCCTGGCGCCCGGCGGCGGCGAGGAGGCGTACGGCGTGGAGCCTCTCACCAACTACCTGGTGGCACGGGCCCGGAAGGACTCGAACCAGGGGCGGACATCGCTCGGCGCCTTGCTCACCGCCGTGAACCGCGACCTTGCCACCGATCCCATGAAGGCCGCGCTGCGCTCCTCGGCGTACAGCGGAGGCGTGGACTTCAGGATGGAGTCGCCGAGCCGAATCTGGGTCGTCTCGGGCTCCGCGGCGTTCTCCCGCGTCGCGGGGACACCGGAGGCCGTCGTGCGCGTGCAGCGCGCCAGCAACCACTTCTTCCAGCGCCCCGACGCCGACCACCTCTCCGTGGACTCCTCGGCCACGTCCCTGGGCGGGTACTCCATCGGCGCTACGGTGGCACGCCAGGGGGGGACCCACTGGCGCGGGAATCTGGCGGTGGCGGCCACCTCCCCCGGCTTCGAGGTCAACGACCTGGGCTTCCAGACCCGCACGGATCGTCGCGACGTGGCGGGAGCACTCTCCTACGTCCAGAACACGCCCGGCCGGTTCCTGCGCAATTACTCGATCAACGGAAACTCCCGCCTGGAGCACAACTACGACTGGAGGAGGATCCTCGGCATCTCCAGCATCCAGCTCAACTTCAGGACGCTCGGCTTCTGGGGCGGCGCCATCCAGCTCCAGCGCCAGCATCGGGCATTCGATGACCGGAGCACCCGCGGCGGCCCCCTGAAGGAGCGCCCGGCGTCCTGGAACGGCTTCGGCCACGTGGGCTCGGACACGCGCAAGCGTGTGTCCGTCTTCACCACCGTGTACGGCGCCAAGGACGACTACGGCTCCTGGAACGCCGGCGGCGAGGTGCTCGCAATGGTGCGCGCGCCCCGATGGAACGTCTCGGTAGGGCCGTCGTTCACGCGCTCCTACGAGCAGGCGCAGTACCTCGCCACCGTGCGCGACGCCGGCGCGGTGGACACCTACGGTGCGTATTACCTGTTCGCGCCGCTCCGGCAGACGACGGTGGCGATGGAGACCCGGCTGGACTTCACGTTCACGCCCAAGCTCTCCTTCCAGCTCTACGCCCAGCCCTTCATATCGAGCGGCGACTACGGTAGCGCCGGATCGTTGAAGGCGCCCGAGACGCACGCCTTCGTCTACTGGCCCGGGCAGCTCCAGGACCCGGACTTCAACTACCGATCGCTGCGGGGGACGGCGGTGCTGCGCTGGGAGTACCGGCCCGGCTCCACGCTCTACCTGGCCTGGCAGCAGAGCCGGGAGGACTACGCGCAGGGCGTCGGAGACTTCGACTTCGGGCGCGACCGTCAGGCGCTGTTCCGCGCCAGCCCCGACAACGTGTTCGTCCTGAAGGCGAGCTGGTGGCTGACGCCCTGAGGCGGGAGGCGGGGGAACGCGCCGCCCCTTATCTTGGGAGCGCTCCATCGACGCACATCCGACCCCCGCCACGGTGACCAACACAGATTCCGACCCTCCGGTCCACCGCATCAGCCGGGTGGAGGACCGGGAGCGCTTGCTGGCGGAGACCCTCGCCCACGCCGAGGCCCAGGAGGCCCTTTACAAGGTCCTCCCCGCCGACGAGCCTGAGCGCGGGCGCTGGAAGGCGTCCCTCGCCGCCCTGATCCTCGTCGTGGCCCTGTGGATCGCCCTCGCTCCCCCCCGCTGGATGGCCGGAACCGAGGCTCCCTTCCCCACCGACGGCGAGAGGGACCGGGGTCTGCGCGCAGCCATCTGGATGCAGGCGCGCCAGGTGGAGGTCTTCCGCCTCCGTGAGGGACGGCTCCCGGAGCACCTCTCGGAGCTCCCCGTCCAGATGCCCGGGTTGACCCTGGTCCGCTCCAACAACCGGGTCTACCAGATCCGGGGACGGCTCGCCGACGGCGAGCTCCTCGTGTTCGACTCGGCCCAGCCCTCGCCGGCCTTCGATGCGGCGGCACCGCGAATCAGGGCACAGGGAACGCCATGACGCCCTCCCCTGGGCGCGGCGCCCTCACCTCCGGCGACGTCCTCCTGGCCCTCGCCGGCCTGGCCCTGGTGGCCGCCATGGTCTACCCACGTGTGGAGCGGGCGCTCCTGTGGCGGACCGTGGCCGGCGCCGAGGGCGACGTCGCGACCGTCCGGGCGGCGGCGGCGGCATACCGCGACGAGGCGGGTGGGTGGCCTGCTCCCGCCCAGGCGGGGGAGGTCCCGGCCGAGCTGGCGGGGCGCCTCCCTTCGGGCTTCTCCTTCGAAGCCGGCTCGTACACCCTGGAGTGGAGCCGGTGGGAGATGGTGGATCCGGCGGAACCGGCGGAACCGGAGCGGGTCATGCAGCCGCCCCCCGGCGGGTTCGAACCCGTCCTGCCGCCCCCGGCCGATCCGGAAGTGGAGGTGCCGGTGGAGACGCTGGGCGCCGTCACCGTGCACGCGCGGGACGAGCGCGTGCTGGCGGCGCTCCTGGAGCGGTTTGGAGCCAGCCAGTCGTTCGTCCGGGAGCGCAGCTGGACGCTCGTCCTGCCCCTCGTCGGTGGTGGTTAGCCACGCCGCCCGGGGACGCACGAAAGTGCTTGGGATCCGGAGCGACCTGTGGATACATTTCGAATGGTGCCCATAACCCCCGCGGCAAGGAACGCGGGGCCATAGGAACCGTGATGAGCGACCAGCCCCCCCCAGAGCCCGTCGATCCGGTCCGGTACGTGAGCGAGGAGCAGGTGCGTGCCCGCGCCCTCGCGGAGGTGCTGCGGGACCAGGCGGAGCGCGCCGAAGCGGCGCAGGCAGCCGAGGAGCGCCGTGACAGGCGCGACCGGGTCCGCCGGGGCGTGCTCGTCGGCACCTGGCTGGTGGCGGCATGGGTGTGGGTGGCCGCCCCGGCCTGGCTGCGCGTGGAACCGCCGCCCAAGCCCCCGGTGGCCGTCGAGGCCCGGTCGCTGCGCCTGAACGTCTTCCTCCAGAGCCAGGCGATCGAAGCCTACCGCCTCCAACGCGGCCGGCTCCCCTTCGTCCTCCAGGAGGCCGGGCCTCCCTTCCGGGGCATGGAGTACCGACGCTTCGACAGCCGCTCCTACGAAGTCCAGGGGCGGAGTGATCGGGTCATCCTCCGCTACCACTCGGACCAACCCGCCATGGAGTTCGTGGGCAACGCCGCCGACCTGCTGGCAACCGTGCGCAGCGGACCCGCGGGGGGGGCGCCGTGAGCCTCCTTTCCCTCCTCCGGCTCAGGCGCCCGCCCCTCCCCGAGGAGGAGCGCCACGGCTTCACGATGGTCGAGGTGCTCACCGTCATGGTGGTGATGGGGACGCTGGCGCGCATGGCGGTCCCCAGCTTCCACGAGGTCCTGGTGCGGGCCCGCGCCGCCGAGGTCATCGGAGACTTCGAGGCCGTGCGCGTGGCCGTCCTGAGCTACCACGCCGACCACAACCAATGGCCCGCGGACGGACACACCGGCCAGGTGCCCCCAGGGCTGGCCGAATATCTACCCGACAACTTTTCCTTCGAGGGGATGGGGTACCGGCTGGACTGGGAGAACTGGGTCCTTCCCGGCGGCCTCCCCCAGGACCCGGACGCGCGGGGGATCCTGGCCGTTTCCGTGGTCACCGAGGACCAGGAGCTGGGCGAGGCCCTGGGCGACATCCTCGGCGGCGGCATGGCGCACTACGCCCTCGGGGACGGCTACACGTTCGTCATCGAGCGCCAGTAGGGGCGGCACCTGGCGCACGCGCCGGGCCGCCTCACCCCGCAGGCCGCTATTCCCCGCCCGTCAGCTCCCTGAGCCGCCGCTGCGCCTGGGCGTTCCCGGGCTGGATCTCCAGCCCGCGCCGGTAGTACTCGATGGCCTTGTCCTTCTCGTTGGCCGCATCGTGGACCCGGGCCAGAGCGAACAGGGTCGGAGCGGAGCGGGGGTCGAGCTCCAGGCTCACCTCCAGCACGCGGCGGGCGGCCAGGACGTTTCCCTCCGCCAGAGCCTCGGCCACGGCCACCAGGGGGCGGTCGGTGAAGTCGTAGGCGAACCCGCCGTAGTACCGAGCGCGGAGCTCGACGTAGCGCTGGAGCGCCGCGTCCACGCCATCCTCATCCACCGTCCTGCGCACGATGGCCTCGATGGGCTCCGGGCGCGCCACGCCACGGTGGCAGGTGATGCACGTGACGCGCACGTTGGGCTCCTCCCGCCCCGGGAGCCCGGCCAGGTGCGTGTCGTTGATGGTCGTGGTCATGCGCATCATGGCCCGGGCCTGCTCCTTCATGGGCTTGGCGTCGGAGGCGTCGTCGTCCTCCACGTGGCAGTCGGAGCAGCGCGCGCCCAGCGCCGTGGTGAAGTTCCTCATGACCTGCACCACCTGCTGGCGGGTCCACTCCTTGGGAAGGACCTGCAGGTTGGTGGGTGGCTCCTGGGTGGGCCGGTCCTGGGCCACGCCCCCGGTAGGCAGGAGGACGAGGAGGGCCGCGAAGGGCACCGCGATGCGGCAGGCAGCGTTGCCGACGGGGCGGACATGGGAAGCGGTGCGAGGCATTGTGCGGCTCCGCGGAGGGTGGCTGGGGCCGCCGGGCTGGCTCTCCCACCGAGCCCCCCGGCATCTTACTCCTGCTGCGGGGCGGGCCGTCCCTCCCCGCCAGGGAGTTCACCATAGCGACCCGACCCATGATCCGCATCCAGGAACGGCCCGACATCGGCCCGGAGGAGGCCCGCGCCATCGCCCGAGACGCGTTCGGCCTCCAGGGCGCCCTCACGCCGCTGGCGGGGGAGCGGGACCGGAACTTCCTCCTGGAGACCGACGCAGACGAGCGCTATGTAGTGAAGGTCACCTCGCCGCAGGAGCCCGACGCCCAGTTGGACTTCGAGACCCGCGTCCTGGCGTGGCTGGCCGCCGGGGGCGGATCCCGGACTCCGCCGGTGGTCCCCTCCCTCCGCGGCGAGCTCGTGGTGCGCCACGCCGGCGACGGCTGCACGTGGCGGGTGCGCGTCCTCCGCCACATCCCGGGGCGGGTCTACGCCGAGGTGCGGCCCCATCCCCCCGCCCTCCTGACCGACCTGGGCGGGCGCATCGCGGAGCTCGCGCTCCGGCTGGGCGGCTTCCCCGACGCCGTCCCCACCCGTTCCGGCTTCGTCTGGGCGCTGGAGGAGGCCGGCTCCGTGATGGAGGCGGCGCTCGACCTCCATCACGGAGAGCGGCGGGCTCTCGTCGCCGGGTGCCTGGCCGCGTACCGCGAGGCGGAGCGCTCCTTCCCGTCCCTCCCGTTCCAGCTCGTCCACGGGGACCTGAACGACCACAACCTGCTCGTGTCCGAGGAGGGGCGCATCGCGGGGATCCTGGACCTGGGCGACGCACATTCCGCCCCCGCCGTCTTCGACCTCGCGGTGGCGATGGCGTACGCGCTCATGGGCCAGGCCGACCCGGTGGAGGCGGCCGCCCACCTGGTGGCGGGATACCACCGCGTGCGGCCTCTCTCGGAGGCGGAGATCGCCCTGGTCCTGCCGCTGGCCCGCGCGCGTCTCGGCGCCAGCGTCTCCGTCGCCGCGGCTCGCCGCAGCGGGACGGCGGAGCTGGACCCCTACCTCCTCGTCTCCGAGGCACCGGCATGGGCGGTGCTGGAGGGGCTGGCGCGGGTGCATCCGCGCCTGGCCACCGGACTCCTCCGCGCGGCGTGCGGGCTCCCCGCGTGTGCGCGGAGCCCGGCGCTCGCCGACTGGCTCGCCGGGGCCCGCCCCGCCCCGGTCATGGATATCCCACCCGGCGGCGCCACCGTGCTGGACCTGAGCGTGGCCAGTCCCCTCCTCGACGGGCGCGACACCGACGACACGCCGGCCTTCACCCGGCGCGTGCGGGACGCCATGGCCGAGGCCGGGGCCCGGGTCGGGATCGGGCGGTACCGCGAGCCGCGGGGGTTCTATCTGACCGATGCCTTCGCCGGGCGCTCTTCCGAGCTCCCCGAGCGGCGCACCGTCCACATGGGCGTGGATCTCTTCGACGTCCCGGGGACCGAGGTGCATGCGCCGCTGGACGGCGTGGTGCTGAGCGTCCACGACAACGCCGCCCGCCTCGACTACGGCCCCACGGTGGTCCTGGAGCACCACGCTCCCGACGGGCCTTTCTGGACGCTCTACGGTCACCTGGAGCGCGCCTCGGTGGCGGAGCTCTCCGAGGGCGCACGTGTCGCCGCGGGCGACGTCATCGCCCGGGTCGGCCCGCCACCGGAGAACGGGGACTGGCCGCCCCACCTGCACTTCCAGATCCTGGCGGACCTCCTGGGCAACCGCCACGACTTCCCCGGCGTGGCCGCGCCCCGGGAAGAGGAGGCGTGGGCCAGCTTCTGCCCCGACCCGAACCTGCTCCTGCGCCTGCCGCTGGACACGACGTGGCACGAGCCGGCCCGCCTGGCCGAGCGACGGGCCCGACTTCTCGGCCCCAGCCTCAGCCTGTCGTATCGAGATCCGATCCACGTCGTCCGCGGTCGCGGCGCGTCTCTCTTCGACGTCCGGGGACGCGAGTACCTGGACTGCGTCAACAACGTTGCCCACGTGGGGCACGAGCACCCGCGCGTGGTAGCCGCCGGACGCCGCCAGATGGGCGTCCTCAACACCAACACGCGCTACCTGCACGAGGCGGTGCTGGAGTATGCGGCGCGCCTGGCTGCCCTCTTCCCCGAACCCCTGTCGGTGTGCTTCTTCGTGAACTCGGGGAGCGAGGCCAACGAGCTGGCGCTGCGCATGGCGCGCACCTTCACCGGCGGGCGCGGCGTGGTGGCCCTGGAGGGAGGCTACCATGGCAACACCCAGGGGCTCGTGGACGTGAGCCACTACAAGTTCTCCCACGCAGGCGGGATGGGCCCACCCCCCTGGGTGCGGGCCGCCCTTCTCCCCGACGACTACCGCGGCCGCTACCGGCGTGACGACCCGGCCCGTGCGGAGCGCTTCGCCGCCCACGTCGCCGAGGCCTTCGCCGACCTGGCGGCCTCGGGTCACCGCCCGGCGGCCTTCCTGGCCGAGAGCATCCTGTCGTGCGGCGGGCAGGTGGAGCCTCCCGCCGGGTACTGTCAAGCAGCGCACGCGCATTCCCGCGCCGCCGGCGCGCTCCGCATCGCCGACGAGGTGCAGGTGGGCTTCGGCCGGGTGGGGGAGCGTATGTGGGGGTTCGAGCTGCACGGCGTCGTCCCCGACATCGTCACCCTGGGCAAGCCCATGGGAAACGGACACCCCATGGGCGCGGTGGTGACCACGCCCGAGATCGCCCGGGCCTTCGCCAACGGCATGGAGTTCTTCTCCACCTTCGGCGGGAACCCGGTGTCGGCCGCCATTGGCCTCGCGGTGCTGGACGTGATGCGCGACGAGGCGCTGCAGGAGCGGGCGAGGGAAGTGGGCGATCACTTCCGGACGGGGCTCGCCGGCCTCATGCCGCGCCACGCCGCGGTGGGAGACGTGCGCGGCAGGGGACTCTTCCTCGGAGTCGAGATCGTGGCGGACCGCGAAGCCCCCACGCCGAGCCGCCGCGTGGCACGCTACGTCGTGGAGCGAGCGAGGGAGAAGGGCATCCTCCTCTCCACGGACGGGCCCGACGACAACGTGCTCAAGATCAAGCCGCCCCTGGTCTTCTCCCGCGCTGACGCGGACCGCGTGGTGGCGGTCCTCGACGAGGTGCTCGGGGAGGACGGGGCGCGGGGGTAGCGGGGCGCGGAACGACCACCCCTCGCTGCA
>JBFYZE010000465.1:0-21512 GCA_041309665.1 Gemmatimonadales bacterium
GGCGAGGTTCCGCTCCACGAGCCAGTGGGCCCTGGCCTCGCCCTCGGGGCGGAGCTCGGCGGCGTAGGTGAGAAGGAGCCCCCGGGACCAGAGCTCCGCGGGCGTGGCTTCCTCCCCGGCCATCGTGGGGAGGACGTGGGCGTGGAAGGTGAGGACCGAGCGGGCCAGCCCCTCGTGGACCCACGCGAGCGTTGCGGCGTCCCGGGCATGGAGGACGCGGCAGGGCTGGGCGAAGCGCGCCCACACGTAGGAGTGGAACCAGCGCGTGGTGCCCGCCTCGAGGTCCGAGCGGGAGAGGACCGAGTACTTGGCCCGGAGCTTCCCGGCGCCCTCGCCGACCTCCAGGTAGAACACGTTGGGCGGCAGGAGCCGGTTGAAGGAGCGGAGCACGGGGCTCGCGTACGCGCTCCGGTAGTCCCGGACGACGGCGTACAGGTCCACGATGCCGTCGGTGGGGTCCCCGGCGTGGAGGCAGGAGCCGTAATGGAGCACGGCCTCGAGGGCGTCCCCGAAACGCTCCTCCAGCGCGCTGACGAGACGGCCGAGGATCTCGGGCGTGGGCCGCGACGCCTGCCGGGCCACCTCTTCGAGGAGCGGCTTGGGGACGGGCGGGGGCGTGCGGTCCGGTGCGGGGGTCATGGCGATAAGCTGGCCCCGCCCGCACCCGGCCGGAACCCCCCGAGGCGCCGGGGAACCTTGAACCGGCTCCCCCACGTGTCCATGATGGGTGGCATGGACGTCCGCGCCAACGAAGACGAGATCGCCGAGGCCGGCGCCGCAGCCGATTCGAGGGCGGTGGCGAGGGCCGCCGGGGTGAACCTCGTGGGGATGGCGGCGCGCTCCTCGCGCGCGCTCGTCACCCTGTTCGTGACCCGGGTGGCCGGCCCCGGCGTGTTCGGGCTCTTCACCCTCGCCCTCGCCGTGGTGGACATCGTGGGGCGGCTGGCGCTCTTCGGGATGGACAAGTCCTTGCTGAAGTTCGTTCCCGAGGGCCGGGAGCGGGGGGAGGAGGGGCGCTACGAGACCGTGGCCGCCGCCATCTGGATCGGCATCGGGCTCGGCACGGCCACCAGCCTGGCCGTGGTCCTCCTGGCGCCCTGGATCGCGGGGCGGTGGCTCGACGAGCCGGGAATGTCGCTTCCCCTCCGCGTGGTGGGGCTCTCGGTGCTCCCGACCACGCTGGCCAGCCTCCTCCTGGCCGCGACGAAGGCGCTCAAGATCATGCGCTACGACGCCTTCGTCACAGGCATGCTCATGCCGCTGGGGCTCCTCCTCCTCTCGGTCCCGATCCTGTGGGCCGGCGACGACCTGACGGTGCTGGCGCTGGCCTGGACGGGCTCGTGCGTGGCCGCCCTCGTGGTGAGCGCGTGGTTCTTCCGCCGGCACTTCTCCCTGCGCCGAGCCCTCCGCCGTCCCCGGGGGGAAGCGCTCCGGCGCATGGCCGGGTTCTCCGCTCCGCTGGGGCTCCACGATTTCGTGCAGTTCTTCTCCATGAAGCTGGAGCTCTTCATCCTGGCGGCGTTCGTGGCGCCCGTGGAGCTGGGCGTGTACGCCCTGGCCAACGAGCTGGCCACGGTGGTGCGGAAGTTCCGCCAGGTCTTCGACCCGATCCTGATCCCCCTCATGTCGGAGGCCCACGACCTGGGGAACACGGCGCGCCTGGAGGCCCACATGGCCCGGGTGCTGCGGTGGATCCTCGTGCTGGGCGTGCTCTACGTCGGGGCTCTGGCCCTCTTCCCCCGCCCCATCCTGGGGATCTTCGGGCCGGGGTTCGCCGCCGGGGCGGTGGTGGTGGTGATGCTCAGCGGCGCCCAGCTCCTGAACGCGTCCACCGGGCTCCTCGACACCGCCATGCTCGTGTCGGGCCGCCCCCGCATCAACCTGCTGAACATGAGCCTCGTGCTCGTGGTGCAGACGGGGCTCAACCTCTGGCTCATCCCGCGGCGGGGGCTCCTCGGGGCGGCGTGGGCCGCGCTGGCCGCGTACGGCCTGGTGAGCCTGGTGCGCCTCGCCCAGACGCTCTGGATCCTCCACCTGCGCCCCCTGGACCGGACCCACCTGAAGCCGCTGGCCGCCGGCGCCGCCGCCGCGGCCGTGGTGGCCGTCGTGGACCGGGCCGTCCTGGGGGGCGGGGTGGCGTGGGCGTGGGTCCCGCTCCTGGTGGCGTTCGCCGGGCTCTACGCCCTCTTCCTGAGGGGGCTGGGCTTCGAGGAGGAGGACGCCGAGCTGATGCGTGCCGTGCTCCGCCGGGGGAAGGAAAAGCGGGCGGGGGTGTAGGAAGGGCGGCCTCGATCCGACACCCAAGGAACCATGGACCGCAAGCGACTGCTCCTCGGCCTCCTGGCGCTCTGCGCCCTTCCCACGTCCGTCGCGCTGGCCCGCCAGGCGGCACCCCGGGCGCCGCGCGTCTTCGACGACTTCTCGGCCACCACGGTGGGGGAGTTCCCCAGCACGTGGAAGTGGCGCCTGGAGAACGAGAGCGGCGACGCGGACAAGGCGAGGAAGGACGGCGTGGACGTCTTCCGCTGGGTGGTGCGGAGCGAGGGTGCGAACAAGTACCTCCACATCCGCGACGAGTACCGCCCCGGCCCCTCCGTCTCGCTCTTCATCCAGACGGACAAGAGCGGGTGGAAGCTCTCAGAGCACCCCATCCTGAGCTGGCGATGGCGGGTCAACGAAATCCCCCCGGGCGCCGACGAGCGCTACACCGACACCAACGACACACCGGCCTCCGTGGCGGTGGTGTACGGCACCAGGTTCCCGTTCACCCCCATCGTGATCCGCTGGGTGTGGAGCTCCACCCTCCCCGTGGGCGCGGTGGCGTACCGCCCGGGGCGCGGCCGGCCGTACATCATCGTCCTGGGGAGCGGCTCGGACCGCCTGGGCGAGTGGGTGACGGTGGAGCGGAACCTCGTGGAGGACTACAGGGCCATCTTCGGCAAGGAGCCCCCCGACGAGCCGAAGGGGATCCAGCTCTCCACGGACGCCAACCGCACGGAGGGCGCCGCCTCCGACGCCGACTACGACGACTTCAGGGCGCTGGCGGAGTATTCGCCGGGCTTTCCCACCGAGCCCCGCGCCCTCCTGAAGCAGTACATGCAGGGCAACAAGTAGCGGGCGCCGCCCGCGCCCCGCGGGGGCTGCCATGCGGGAGCGGTCGGGAAGCCGCCTTCCGCCTTGACTTTTGCCTCCACCGGGCCGCACGTTCGGAACGTACGGAACCCCGTAGTTCGCCCCCCTGAGAACCGCACCGCGGGAGGTTCGATATCATGCTGCTTCGGCATCCGAGAGTCCTGCTCACCGGCGCCTGCCTCGGCCTCGCCCTGAGCGCGCTACCCACCGGCACGAGGGCGCAGGTCGTGCTGGAGGAGCAGAGCAACTGGGGGCCCGCGCTCGCCGCCCTCGGCAACAACATCTTCATGGCGTGGACCGGCCGGGACGCCAAGCTCAACGTCATGCGCTCGCCCGACGGCGTGGACTTCCGCTCCAAGATCATCCTGGAGGAGAGGAGCGAGCTGCCGCCGAGCCTGGCCACGCTGAACGACAAGCTCTTCATCGCGTGGACGGGGCGTGACGGCAAGATCAACATCATGCGCTCCGACGACGGCATCGATTTCCGGGCGAAGATCACCCTGGAGGAGCAGAGCAACTCCGATCCGGGGCTGGTGTCGCTGGACGGCCGCCTCTTCCTGGTGTGGCGCGGGCGCGACGACAAGATCAACATCATGCGCTCGTCGGAGGGGATCGACTGGGGCGGCAAGGTGATCCTCGAGGAGCAGACCGCCGAGCGTCCCTCGCTGTCCAGCCTCGACGGGCGGCTCTTCATCGCCTGGACGGGCCGCGACTCGAAGATCAACATCATGCGCTCGTCCTCGGGGATCGACTGGGGCGGCAAGGTCGTCCTCGAGGAGCAGAGCAACGTCGGCCCCGGCCTCGCCGCGTTCAACGGCCGCCTCTTCCTCACCTGGTGCGGGCGCGACGACAAGCTCAACGTCATGCGCTCCTCCGAGGGGATCGACTGGGGCGGCAAGGTCACCCTGGAGGACCAGACCCAGGACGCGCCCCGGCTCATCGCCCTGAACGAGCGCCTCTACCTGGCGTTCACGGGCCGGCGCGGGAACGAGAAGCTGAACGTGCGCCGCTCGGCGGAAGGCATCGACTGGCGGTAGGCACATCTACCTGACCGACCGGATCCGTCGACGGGGCGCGGAGGTGGCTCGATGCAGGTGAGCCCCTCCGCGCCCCGTCGCGTTCTCTTCGTCACCGCGTGCACGGGGAAGGGCGGGGCGGGGAACAGCCTCGCCCTGCTGCTGCGCCACCTGGACCGCTCCCGCATCGAGCCGGTGGTGGTGATGCCCAACGCAGGGGTCATCGGGGACCGGCTCCGGAAGATGGGCGTGCACACCGTGTTCGCGCCCAGGCTGCGGGAGCGCACCTGGGAGATGCGCTTCCGCAGGAGCAACGCCTTCACGAAGGCGCTGTCGGCGCTCTGGAACCTCGCCGACAGCGCGGTCTTCACCTTCCAGCTCGCCGGGCTCGCCCGGAGCCTGCGGTGCGAGTTGATCTACGCCAACCACATGATGGTGAAGATCATGGCGGTGGCGGCGGGCGCGCTCTCGGGGTGCCGCGTGGTGCTGCACACGCGCACCATCTACGCGAACGCCGCGGAGCGCTGGCTCTACACCGCGTTCGCCACGCTCCCCCACGTGAAGCGCATCGTCGCCGTGTCCCAGGCCTCCGCGGCCAACTTTCGCGCCCTCCAGCACAAGGTGCGGGTGGTGCACAACGGCGTCCCCCTGGACGAGCTCCCCGGCCCCGAGACGCGCGGGGCACTGCGCCGTGAGCTGGGGATTCCGTTGGATGCCAAGGTCGTAGGCTTCGTGGGCCGGCTGGTGGCGTGGAAGGGGGTGGACGTGTTCCTGGACGCCGCCGTGAGCCTGGCGGCGGCGGACGCCGAGGTGCGCTTCATCGTGGTGGGGAACGCCCCGGTGGGGTCCACGGCGCGGAGCCTCGACGGCTTCCGCGCGGAGGCGGTGGCCCGCGGGCTCGGGGGGCGCATCTCGTTCACCGGGTTCCGGAAGGACGCGGCGGCGTGCGTCATCGACTTCGACGTGCTGGTGACCCCGTCCGTGCGTCCGGACCCCTGCCCCCGGGTGGTGCTGGAGGCGCTGGCGGTGGGCACGCCCGTGGTGGGGTCGGCGTCCGGGGGGATCGCCGAGACCGTCGAGGACGGCGTCACCGGCTTCCTGGCGCGCCCCGGGGACGCGGCCGACGTGGCCGACAAGGTCGGGCGGATCCTCTCCGACCCGGCGCTGAAGTCGGCGCTGGGGCGCGAAGCGATGCGGGCCATGCGGCGCGATCACTCCGCCGAGAGCGTGGCGGCACGCATCCAGGCCATCATGCTCGAGGCGCTGGAAGACGGGGGCGTGGCGCGATGAAGGTCCTGGTCGTCACCTTCGAGTATCCGCCCTTCTCGGGCGGGATCGCCACCGCCGCCGTCACCGTGGCGGAGGGGCTGGCGCGCACGGGGTGCGAGGTGCGCGTGCTCGCGCCCGCGTACCGCGGGTGCGAGGCGCTGGACCGGACGCTGGCCTCCACGACGGTGCGCATGCGCGTGGGGCACGGGACGCGGGAGCTCGTGCGCTTCCTCCCGGGATTCGTGCACCTCCACCGTGAGCTCTCCCGCTCCCGCCCGGACGTGGCGCTCCTGGCCAGCGACCTGGCCCACGGGATCGGCGCGGTGGCGTGCGGCGTCCACCGCGTGCCCTACGTCCCGGTGGTCCACGGCTCGGAGATCGCCAAGCACTTCCCGCCCCGCACGCTCAAGCAGCGGCTCCAGGCCGTGCCGCTCCGCAGCGCCTACGCCCGCGCCGATCGGGTGGTGTGCGTGAGCGCGTACGTCAGGGGGCTCATGGAGGAGGCGGGGTTCGATCCCGCTCGGCTCTCGGTGATCAGGAACGGCGTCGCGGACGCGCTGGCCGACGCTCCCCGGGACCCGATCCGGGAACGCTCGCTCCGGACCCGCCTGGGGATCGGGGACCGGAGGGTGGTCCTCACCTTCGCGCGCCTCACGCCGCGCAAGGGACAGGACGTGGTCATCCGCGCGCTCCCGGCCATCCTCCAGGCCCACCCCCGGGCATGCTACGTGGTGGCCGGCACCGGCGACGACGCAGCGCGCCTGGGGCGCCTGGCGGAGGAGGCGGGGGTGGCGCACGCGGTGGTGATGGCGGGGCGCATCCCCGAGGAGGACAAGGTGGCGCTGCTGGACCTCTGCGACGTGTACGTGCTCCCAAGCCGCGAGGAGGCGCAGCGGGTGGAGGGGCTTGGGATCGCGCTGCTGGAGGCCGCGGCTCGCGCCAAGCCCCTGGTGGCGGGGCGCCACGGCGGCGTGCCGGAGGTGGTGGAGCACGGCGTGGGCGGTTGGCTGGTGGATCCGTCCGACGCGGGGGAGGTGGCCGCCCGGGTGGGGGATCTGCTGGCCGACCCCGAGGGTGCCGCGCGCATGGGGCGCTCGGCGCGGGAGATGGTGTCCGAGCGCTTCCTGGCCCGCGCCATGGCTTCCGAGTACCGCGCGCTCCTCGCCGAGGTCGCGGCGGGGCGCTAGCCGCCCCCCGCCGGCACCACCTCCCACCGGAACTCCACACGCAGCGCCGGATGGTCGGAGAGGGGGCCGCCGTCGGAGTCCACGAACTCGGACGCGAGGGATTGGGCCACCGGCTCCAGCCTGAGCGTCGGGCTCCGGCGGTAGAAGAAGCGGTCCACCTCGTCGCCCGCGTTCAGCGTGCGCCCGGCGATGGCCAGCCCGGTCGCCTTCATGAACTCCTGCAACGTCTCCTCGTCGGCCTTCACCGGAGCCTGGAGGTTCGTGTCCCCGGCGACGATGACGGCCTGGCCTGCGGAGCGCAGCGCCATGAACGCCGCGAGCTGCCGGAACTGGGCCCGGCGCGCCTCCTCGTCCCAGGGCCGGCGCCCGGCGTCGGCGTGCACGTTGTAGACGTCCACGGTGACGCCTTCGGCGAGCGTGTGGCGCGAGAAGGTGAACCCCTTGGTGGCCAGGCAGTCGTTGGACGCCGCCGTCACGCCGCTGCAGACGGCCCACCGCTGCCGCTCGAAGTCGGTGAAGGGGAAGCGGGAGAAGTGGTTGAGCCCGTCGCCCATCACCCGCTCCCCGCCCGCCAGCGCCAGGATGCGATCGATGTTGATCTGCGGGAAGTCGCGCACGAGGGCGAGGAAGTCGCGGCTGAAGAGGCGCGAGAGACCCTGGGCCTCGGAGCGGTGTGGAAGGTCCACCGCATACTCCAGCAGGGCATGGAAGACGAAGTCCTCCTGAACCAGCACCAGGTCGTAGCCGTTGAGCAGCGCGCTGATGCGCGGGATGTTCTGCAGGGGCCTGGCCTTGGACACGCCCGGCGGGAGCCCTGCTACGTTGTACGTGAGTGCCTTGAAGGTTCCCGACGTCGGCGCGCGGAGGGTGTCGGCGGTGGTGTCGGCCTGCAGCGCGGCGGCTGGGTGTGGGGAGGCGACGAGCGCGGCCAGGGCCGCGGCCACGACCAGGGCGGCTGCCCGGTTGTCCCGCGCGATCGCTCGACCGGTCGGGTTGCGTGCCATGGTTCCTCCCTTCGTTCAGCCCTGGCCCGCCGCGTCCGCCGTGAAGGCGCGCGTGCGGATCCAGTGGGACACGTTGGCCTGGAGCGTGGCGGGGAACAGGAAGAGGGTGGCGCCCACGCCCAGGATGGGGAGCCCCAGGGGGAGCCGGCCGAACAACGCAAGCAGCAGCACGACGAACGAGATGAGGTCGCGCTTGCCGAAGGCGTGGACCGCCTGGAAGAGGCGGTGCACCAGGCTTTCCCCCTCCTGGTGGGCGTAGCGCACGGAGAGCGCGCTCCCCGACGTGCCGTCCCTGTGCAGGACCATCTGGATGTTGACCAGGCTGAGGACCGCCCCGGCGAACCCGACGCCTCCCCACCACAGGTAGCTGTCCGAGAGCCCCGCCCTGCCTACCCCCACCATGACGCCGACCATGAACGCCACGTAGCTCACGTTGTCGCAGATGGTGTCCATCCACGCCCCGAACGGCGTCTGGCGGAAGGTGAGGGAGGCCAGCTCCCCGTCGGTGCCGTCGAGGATGGAGGCCAACTGGAACGCGACCGCGGCGGCGAGCCACCACGCGTACCCTCCCAGCGCGGCGAACCAGGAGGCCAGGAGCCCCAGCACGAGCGTGAGAACGCTCACCTGGTTCGGGGTGACGCCGGTGGGCGCGAGAAGGCGTGTGACGCGCAGCGAGATGGGCCGGTTGATCCAGCGGGAGATGACCCCGTCGGTAGGCTTGGGCCACGCGGACATGAGCTTCCTCTCGGCGACCGCCACGTCGTCGGGGGTGTCCACGTCCTGCCACACCCACCCGGTCCCGTCCAACGCCCAGGCCCGTCCCTCTTCTGCGAGGCGGCGCACGCCGTCTGAGAGCGACGGCCCGGTGTCGCCGCCGTCCAGGGCCCGGAGCGCTTCCAGGAGCGCCGGCCCCGCGAGGAAGGCGCCGGTGTCGATGGCGTCGAACGCCGGGAGCTCCTTGGCGATGGCGGTGATGCGCTCGCCGTCGAGGCGCACCTTGGTGGCGTCGGAGAGGTCGTGCACCTGCGACGTCCCCTTGTCCACGAGCAGGACCAGCTCCCGCCCCCGCTCCGCCTCGGCCCGGAGCCGGACGAGCCCCTCCACCGGGAGGAGGTGGTCCGACATGGTGAGGAGGAAGGGACCGTCCAGGTGCGGCGCGCCCGCCAGCACCGACACCCCGTTGGGCTCGGCCCAGCGCGGGTTCTCGATCCAGTGGATGCGCAGGTCGAGGCGGCGGATGGCGGAGATCTCCCGGCGGACCCGCTCCCCCTGGTGGCCGATGACCACGTACGCGTCGGTGATCCCCGCCTTCTTCAGCGTGAAGAGGGTTCGCGCAAGGAGCGGGACTCCCAGGAGAGGGAGGAGGGGCTTGCGGGTGGCGGACTCGAGCCGGCTCCCGCGGCCCGCGGCCAGGACCAGCGCCTGTGTCACCTCGCGAGACATGGCGTTACGCCTCTACCCGGGCCGGGGCCGGGGCGGGCGCCCGCTCGCCGAACACCTCCAGCATCGCCGGGAGCACCACGAGCGCGCCCAGGAACGCCGCCCCCAGGCCGAGCACGGCCAGGATGCCGATGGCCCGGAGCCCCGGGTGGTGCGCCAGTGCGAGCCCGGCGTACCCCACCATGGTGGTGACGGTCGTGAGCGTCACCGCCGTGCCCGTGCGCCGCAGGACGAACGGGAGGGAGCCCGGCCCCTCCTCGCGGTAGCGATGATGGATGTGCACGCCCTCGTCCACTCCGATCCCCACCAGGCTGGGGAAGACCACCATGTTGAAGAAGTTGAGCTCCATCCCCAGCGCGACCATGAGCCCGCCGGTCCAGACCATCCCGAACACCAGGGGGACGACGATCAGCACGGAAGCCCGCAGGCTCCGGGTGCTGAGAAAGATGATGAGGAACACAACGCTCAACGAGAGCGCCACGGCGATGGGGCCCTCCCGGGTGATCATGCTCAGCAGGTCGGCCACGATGATGTTGGGGCTGGCCGCGTGGTACACCTTCCCCGACGCGCCCTGGATCGTGCCCACGTCCTCGCGGAAGGCGATGGCGTCGCGCCCGTCCCGGAGGGAGACGCCGGGTTGGATGAGCACGAAGTACCCGGGACCCCCGTCGGTGGCGGAGAAGCGCGTCCGGTCCTGAGCCGGGAAGTCGGCCCAGGAGAACGGCTCGTCCACCTCCAGGAGGGTGCGCAGGCGGCTCAGGCGCGCCTGGTCGCGCCAGGAGAGCTCCGCGCCCTCCGACTCCCGGTCCACGAGGGCGCGCAGCGCACGGATCTTGTCCAGTCGCAGCGGCTGGTCGCCGGGGACGATGGAGCGCACCGAGCGCACGCTCTGGACGGTGGGGGAGAGGGTGTCGGTGCGGATGATCTCCTCCACCACGGCCACCACCTCGTCCACCTCCTCGGCGGAGGAGGCGAGCACCACCGCAGGGGACGACACCAGCGGGAACACCCCGTCCGCCACCTGGGCGTACTCCTCGCGCTCGGGGGTGATGATGCGCAGGTCGGTGAGGTCGTACTGGAACCGGACGCGGGTGAACAGGATGCCGCTGAGCACGGCCAGCGCCGTGGCGCCGGCGACGATGGTGCGCGCCCACGGGAACGGGCGGCGGGGGCCGGCGAGGGTCGCGCCCTCCACGGGGCGCACGCGCAGCACGCCAATCTCCTCCGCCACGATCACGAGCGAGGGGAGGACGAAGATCACCCCCGTCACCGCGAACACCATCCCCAGGGCGGTGATGAGGCCCAGCTCCGAGAACCCCCGGAAGTCCAGGAGCGTGAGGGAGAGGAAGGCCGCCGCGGTGGTGAGGGCGGACACCAGGAGCGGCGGGGCGCCCAGGCACACCATGCGGTGCATCGCGGCGTGGGAGTCCAGCCCGGCCCGCCTCGCCTCGGTGTAGCGCGCCATCGCGTGGATCCCGAAGTCCACGCCGAGGCCGAAGAGGACGACGAAGAGGAACCCGGTGATGGTGTTCAGCTGCCCCAGGAGGAGGTAGGTCGCCCCGAACGTCCAGGCCAGCGACGCCACCAGGGGGACGGAGATGAGCGCGGCGACCACGGCGCTGCGGAACGCGAGCGCCACCAGCAGGAAGACGCCGCCCACGCCCAGCGCGGCCGTGCCCAGGATGTCCGCGCGGATGGTCTCGTACTCGTCGATCTGATTCTTGATGTTGCCGCCGTAGAAGACCTCCATGTCGGAGGCATAGGCCGCGGGGTTCGCCTCCCCGACGATCGTCCGGACCTCGTCCACCATGGCCCGGGAGGAGGTCAGGTCGCCCCCACCGCGCTCCGGCTGGAGGTCCAGGACCAGCACGCTCCGGTCCTCGTTGGCGAAGTACGGCGCCGGCACGGCCGACTCGTACTCGTCCTCCCACTCGGAGAGGCGCGTGCGGGACGTGGTCACGGCGTCGACGTGCTCCCCGTCGCCGAAGAGGTCGTCCACCACGAGCGGGTTGAGGCGCTGCCTCTGGGCGTCCACGGCCCCCAGGACCACGTCGTAGAGCGTGTCCAGGGTGGGCGGGTCGAGGAAGAGAAGGGCGTTCCGCTCGTAGAACGCAACGTCGTTCCCCCACGCCACCGTGCGCACCCACGGGCTTGCCTCGAGGCGCGGTGCCACGTCCCGGGCGAAGCGGAGCGCCGCGTCGAAGTCCGCGGTCCTGAGCGCCACCCGGAGCTGGCTGGTCCATGCCACCTGCTGGCCCATGGCCTCCAGCGCCTGGGCGCTGGGGAACGACTCGGGGAGGAGCGCGGCCAGGTCGCTGTCCAGCTCCAGGCGGGACGAGAGCCAGACCCCGGCCACCGTGGCCAGGGCGGCCGCGGCGAGGATCGCCCTTCGGTGACGGCGGATGGGGTGGCAGAGCTCCGGGAGGCGGAGCCCGCCGCGCTCGGGCGTCATGGGACGGCGCGTGTCCTGTGCCTACCCGTCCCCCTGCTCCTGCGCCAGCCGGTCCTTCAGCCTGGCGAACATGGCGTCGTAGCCCGAGGAGGCGATCTCCTTGGTGAACGAGTCCCGGTACGTGCGCATGGTGCTGGAGCCGTCCACGACCACGTCCCACGCCTTCCACTCCCCGCCCACCTGGTGCATGTGGTAGACGATCTCCGCCGAGCGCCGGTCCTTCCATGCGATGGTGGTGACCGTGGCCTGCGCCCCGTTCACCTGCGCCGGGCGGTAGGTGACCGAGTCGGCGCGGTGCACGCCCAGCTTCCGCACCGAAGAGGCCCGCACCAGGTCGCGGAACACGCCCACGAACTCGGTCTGCTGGGCGGGGGTGCGCGCGGCCCAGTTCCTGGCGAGCGCGCGCCTGGACAGCTCCTCGAAGTCGATGAGCCCGTTGATCACGTCCTTCAGCCGCTCCCGGTCCGGGCCCTTCACGCTGTCGCCGGGGTGGGCCTGGAGGATGCGCTGCACCTGCTGATTCCGGGAGCGCACCACGTCCGTCGGGCCCTGCTGCGCGGCGGCGGGAACGGCGGCGCCCCCCCACGCGGCCGAGGCGGCGAGGAGCAAGATCAGTCGGCTCAGGCGAGTCGGACGCATCATGGAATTCCCTGGGGGGGTGGTCATCTGGGTCGGGTGGGTCGCCGGGCCGGGCCGGTCAACGGGCGGGGGCCGAGAGGTCGAGCCCGACCCGGCGGCCGAGCTCGGCCACGGCCATGTTGAAGTCGGCGATGTTCTTCAGCTGCGTCACCTTCATCTCGGCGTTGGCGCGGAAGGCGTCGATGAGGTCCTTGATCTCGCTCATGCCGATGTCGTACGTCTGCAGCTCGGCGCGGAGCCAGTTCTCGCTGGCCTGGAGCGCCGCGCGCCCCTCCTCCACGTCGGTGTAGGCGCGACCCGCCTTGAGCCAGGCCTGGCGCACCTCCTGCTCCATGAGCGCCGTGAGCGCGTCGGCCTGGGACTCGAGCTGGATCATCTCCGTCCTCTGGACGGCGGCCTCGGCGCGGTGCTGCCCGAAGTTGAAGTTCCACTCGAACCCGAGGACGCCGCCGCCCCGGAAGTAGTTCGTCTGGTTCTGCCAGAACGGGTTCCTGGGGTCGTAGCGGTCCGGGGCCAGATTCCCCGAGATGCTCCCGGCGAAGAACAGCGTCGGCCAGGCGTCCCTCTGCTCCGCGGTCATGAGCGCCCTCCTGGCAGAGATACCCGCCTGGAGCTCCTGGAGTTCGGGGCGGTTGGCCCGCGCCATGTCCAGGTAGGCCGAAAGGTCCTGCAGCGCGAAGGACACGGTGTCGAGCTCCTCGCTCTCCACGCGCACGGTCACGCCCTCGCCGAGGCCGAGCGCGGCGCGCAGCCCGGCCCGGGCCTGGTCGAGGCCCGCGGTCACCTCCCGGTAGCGCCGGTTCACCTCGTACTGGAATATCTGGAACTTGAACATGTCGTTCTGGGTGGCCGTCCCCTCCTCGTACTGCCGGTCCAGCGTGGTGTCGGCCTCCTCGACCTTCCCCAGCACGTCGTCGGCCGCCGCCTCCAGCTCCTGGGCCAGCACCACCCCCCAGTAGAGCTGGCGCACCATGAGGAGCACGTCGGCCTCGGTCCTGTCCCTTCCGGCCTCCGCGGCCTCCACGGCGTGACCGGCGGCCTCGATGCGCGAGCCCAGCTTGCCGAAGGTCCAGAGCGGCTGCACCAGGCGCACGTCGAGCTGGGTGAACCAGCTCATGTCGTTGACGCTCAGGAGCGTGTCCGGGGACACCAGGACACCGTACTCGGTGTACGCGCCCCGCTGCTTCGGGACGATGCCGTAGGAGTTGCGCAGGTTCAGCTCGGGGAGCCAGCGCGCCTGCTTGGCCCGTGACTCCTGAGCCCGGTTGACTTGGATGCGGGCCTCCGCTCCGGCGAGGAGCGGGTTGTGCTCCAGCGCGCGCCGCTCCGCGTCGTGGAGGCTCACCGTGATGGTGTCGGCGCTCTGGGCGGACGCCACGACGGGCGACAGGGCGAGGAGCAGGACGACGGAGAGCGCGGATCGCATGTCTTCTCCTACCTCCCTGTAAACGCAGCCACGGAGGCGCCGAGGACCCCGAGCCAGATCGCCACGAACACGGGCGCGAAGCGCCAGCGCGTGCGCAGCTGCTCGGGGTGGGTGGGCGTCTTTCCCTGGAACTTCCCGCGCTTCTTGTTGGGGAAGAAGAAGGTCTTGTACGTCTCGATGGTGGCCACCGTGAAGCCGATGGACCCCATGAAGACGAGCGGGTAGCTCGGGGTCAGGAGCGAGAGCGCGAGCCCGTACCCGTACGTCATGGCCGGGCTGCGGAAGAACTTGAAGGTGTGGAACCCCTCGATGGGCGCGTCCTTCCAGGCGCCGCCGAACGCCGAGATCCACCCGCCGGGCGAGGCCACGAGGAAGATGGCGAGGAGCCAGGGGAGCTCGGGGCCCCGGGTCTGTAGGAGGTGCACGGCGAAGAGCACGATGAGCCCGAGGGCGACGTACCCGAGCCCCGCCGCCATACGCACGGCGCGGCTCTCCACCGGCTTCCCGAACACGGCGAACTGCATGGGGATGGTGTACTTCGACTGGTCCTGCTGGCGGAAGAAGGTCTTGTAGATCTCCACGAAGGCCCGCTCGAACCCGTACGTCACGCCCCACAGCACGACGAACGTAGCGGCGCCGGAGCCGAAGTCGCGCGCCAGCAGAAGCGTGAGTGCCACGGCGACGAGCGTGGCGACGATCGGGCTCCGCACCCAGGTGCGCCAGCTGAACCCCTCGAAGGGGGCGTCCTTGAACATCCCCCAGGTGGCGCAGTGCACGCCCGCGGCGAGCCCCACGGCGGCGGCGGCCAGCGGCGACATCAGCGTGCCTCCATGGAGGCGTAGATGCTGCTCACCAGTCGGAGGTCGCGTTCGGCGAGGTCCAGCGTCATCAGCGGTTCCCTTCCGTTGCGCAGGGCGTCGAAGAAATCGTGGAACATGGCCCGGTGGCCCGAGAGATCCCGGAGCCCGGGGAGGCGGAACGCCGTCCGCCGTCCCTGGACCCATACGAACAGCCCGTTGGACTCGAAGCGCACCGTGCCCTCCCGCCCGTAGATGCGGGAGAGGCGCACCCCCTTCAGCGGGGAGGGGACCTCCCAGGAGAAGGAGAGCGCGCCCACGGCTCCCCCTTCGTACTCGAAGACGGCCAGGACGGTTTCCTCGGTGGGGGGGTGGGGGGGCGCGGCGGCTCTGCCGGAGGCTCGCAGGGCCGGCGCCGCACCCCCTGCCCGGTGTCCGGTCACGCGCCGCGGCGCCAGGCCCAGGCCCGCCATGAAGCTCACCCAGTGGATCCCGCCTTCCAGGAGCCCCCCGCCGCCCGCGAGGGCCGGATCCGAGCGCCATCCCGTGGGGCGCTGGCGCTTGGCCGCGTCCACCAGCAGGAGGAGCGGTTCGCCTATGTCGCCCCGGCGGAGGATCTCGCGAAGTGCGGAAGCCACCGGCTTGTAGACGTAGTTCTCCGCCACGAGCACGCTCCGCCCGGCCCGCGCCGCGGCGGCGCGCACGGGGGCGAAGTCGGCGGGGGAGGGGAACGCCGGCTTCTCCAGGATGACGTGCCTGCCCGCGTCCAGGGCGGCCAGCGTCTGCTCCAGGTGGAGGTGGGGGGGCGTGGCCACGAGGACCGCGTCCACCGCCGGGTCGCTCCACGCGGCGGCGTATGAACCGAACGCCCCGGCGCCGCCGAAGCGGCGGCGGAACGCGTCCGCCTTGGACGCGTCGCGGCTCGCGTAATGGAGGCGGACGTCGGCGCCCATGCGCCGGAGCGTGCGGCTGTGGCGCTCGGTGATGGCGCCGCACCCGAGGAAGGCGAGGGTGAGAGGCGCGGTCATCGGACGATCTCAGCCAACATCGTCCCAACCCGCAGCGCGTTGGCGGCGATGGTCAGGCTCGGGTTCAGGCCGCCGGCGGTGGGGAGCGCGCTGCCGTCGGTGACCCAGAGGTTGTCGGCGCCCCGGAAGCGGCCCGAGGCGTCCAGGGGCGCGCGCGCCGGGTCGGGGCCCATGCGCACGGTGCCCAGGGCGTGGGAGAAGGTGTTGATCGTGTGCGTGTAGGTGAAATGCGCCCCCGCCGCGCGGTGGAGCTGCGTGGCTCGCGCGTAGAGGCGCTTGCGCGCGGCCAGGTCGCGGTCGGCGTAGCGGTGCTCGATGGTGAGCGGCCGCTCTCCTCCCACCGCGGTGCTGGCCTCCGCAACGTATACGCGGTTCCCGTGCTGCGGCCGGTCCTCGGCGATCACGAGGAGCCCCGTCGCCCGGCGCACGAGCGGCGCGAGCAGGGCTCCGAGCGCGGCACCCGTCTCCCCCACCACGGTCCCGATGTGCGGGGTCTGGGTCTGCTGGATGTTCCCCAGCTTCCCCTTCGGGCCCCTCGATCCGGCGGCGGGATCGCCGAGATAGAAGTCGTTGATCCCGATCTGCTTGTGGAAGATCCCCTCGTGGCGGGGGATCCAGGGGTGCAGCCCGAATACGATCCCCGCGCAGTGGCGGGTGAGGTAGCGCCCCACCAGGTCTCCGCACGGCGACAGCTCATCGAGCCCCGAGGAGAGGAGGATGTGGGGGGTGCCCAGGGCGCCGGCCGCCAGGACGACGTGGTCGGCGGTGACGTCGTAGCGCTCCCCGGAGCGACGGTCGCGGCACGCCACGCCCGCCACGCGGGTCCCCTCAAGGTGAAGGCCCGTGACGGCGGTCTCGACGCGGAGCTCCATCCCCCGGGCGACCAGGTCGGCGATGACCACAGTGGCCAGGTCGTTCTTGGCGGCGATGGCGCAGGCGAAGGTGTCGCAGGTACGGCACTGCACGCACGGCGCGCGGCCGTCGCCGTCGGAGACGAAATTGATGGCCAGGGGGAGGCGGAACGGGTGGAGCCCCAGGGAGCGGGCCGCCGTAGCCATCGCCCCGGCCACCGGCGAGAGCTCGTTCAGGCGGGCGGGATACCCGGGGCGGGGTGGCTCGGTGGGGTCGTCGCCGCCCTGCCCCGCCACCCGGAGGATGCGCTCCGCCTCGTCGTAGAACGGGCTCAGGTCGCGGTAGCGGAAGGGCCACTCGGCACCCGAGTCGCCCACGATCTCCGGGTCCCCGAGGAAGTCCGCCTCGCGGAAGCGCATGGAGACGCCGCCGTAGAACACCGAGGGCCCGCCCACGGCGGCCACGGAGCGCACGGTGTGCGTGCCCGCGTCGGTGCGCGCCGGAGCGAAGCCCTCGCTCTCGTAGTAGGGCGTGCGCGTGACGGTGCCGTCCGCCTCCCAGCACTCGGGGACCCGAGGCACCCAGGGGCCGCGCTCCAGCATGAGCACGTCCAGGCCGGCGCGGACCAGGGGCCAGGCGGCCAGGGCGCCGCCGAAGCCGCTCCCCACGACCACCACCTGCCGGTGCCTGAGATCCCCGTTCTCGCGCATCCCTTCAAGCTCCCGAGACAGGGGTGGGAGGACAAGGGTGAGGGGGTGAGCGTGCCTTCAGCGGAACCGCTGACGGCACGGAACTGAGGCGCGCGGGATGGAGAGCTTCTCACCCCCCGTCCACCGGTGGCCGGACTCGGCATGGACGCGCCCCGAAGCCCCCGCACGTTCCCCGTGGTGCCGGCGGGGGCGATAAGTGTTATCATACAAGATAACAGATCGTCGGCCGGGCCCGGGAGGCTCATGGGCAGGATCCGGCGCGGCGGGTACGTGTTCATCACGTGGGTGGGGGATCATCCCCCTCGCCACGTCCACGTGTACAAGGATGACGTGCTCGTGCTCAAGTGGAATCTGGAGGCGAACGTCGCGATCACCGGGAGGCCGACGCGCCTGCTCATCGCTCTGATCGAGGAGCTCGTCGAGGAGGGTCGCCTGTGAAGATCAGGAGCGTCCGCATCGACAGGCGTCGGAAGTGCTTCCATCTGGACCTGGGCCGCAAGGGGATCCTCGACTTCCCCTTTGCGCGGTGCGAACCGGTTCCCACGCGGGAGGACCCCGCGGTCGAGGCCTACGTGGACCCGGAGTTGGCCAGGGAGGGAATCACGTTCCGACTGGCCTCGGGGGCCGAGGGCGTAGTCCTTGCAGACCAGGCGCTGGACTACCACTCCGACCCCGACTACCTCCACGACCTGCTTCTCCACCGGCTCACGGTCGAGGCCCGGGACAGGAAGGAGGCCTCATCCCTGGGTGTCCGCACGCTGGGCCGCAGGCTCGGCACATCCCCCGCCCAGATCTACCGGTTGCTGGACCCCACCAATTACAGGAAGTCGGTGGATCAGATGCTGCGCCTGCTCCACGCGCTGGATGCCAGGGTCGAAGTGACCGTCAGCTAGGGCGCGGCGGCGCCACCGCGCTCACGGCACCCACCACCGCACCTCCCGAGGCGCGGTGATCTCCAGGGGGCCGTCGGCGGAGCGGGCGTGATAGAGCTCGCCGTCCACGATGAACGCCGCGTCGAAGGCCACCTCGATCCGGGGAGTGTCGTGGCTGTGCCAACCCCGCTCCGGGGTCAGCCGGTTCCCGGGGCGCCCCACGGCGAAGCGGGGGACGCCCCGGAAGATGCCCGCGGCGGTGCGTTCCACGAGGGTCAGGTGGATCGGTCCGGTCCCCGCCCCCCAGAACGGACGCGCGCCGACGATGACGCGGTGGAGGGTGCTGACGACCAGGAAGACCATGGGGCCGTCCAGCTCCGGCCCCCCTTCCACCCGGACGCGCATGGCCGACGACATCCGGTCCAGCCCCCGGCCTCCCACGGCCATGGCCAGGAGGGTGCGGACGATGGCCAGGGGGGAGCCCAACCTCTCCGGGATCCCCAGGGGACGTAGGCGGCGGTTGAAGTACTCCACGCCTGCCGACACGGTGGCCGCACCGAAGAAGAGACCCACCATCGGGTCCCGTCCGGGGACGGCGACGCGGAGGACGGGGCGGGTGACGAGACGGCCATGGGGCCCGGCGCCGGCCGCTGCCGTGCTCCCCGCCGCCCGCCTCCGCAGGGCGTGCAGCCAGGGGACGAGACCCCCCGCCGAGCCCAGGTCCCGCGCCGCCATGTTCGTCGTCCCGCCGGGTGCGGCGGCGATCAAGGGCCAGGGGCCGTGGGGGCGCTGCCGCTCCAGGGCGGTGAGTGCGCCGTGGAGCGTGCCGTCGCCGGCGACGATGCAGAGGAGGTCGTCCTCGTCCAGGTTGAATGCCGCCACCGCGTCGGCCATGGCGTGCGGGTCGCTCGCCTCCGCGTAGCGGTCACCGCCGATCTCCCGGGCGAGGGCGCGCACCTCAGCCGGGCGGTGACGCACACGCCCGGAGAGGGGATTGAGGAGGACGGCGGGGCGGGGGGCAGGCATGGGGGGAGAATAAGGGCGGTGGGGTGGGGTGGTGTCCAGAGGGTAGAGGCGCCTGACGCGGGTTTGACGCTCGCCCATCAGACTCGAGGTGCAAGAGCCTCCATGGCACTGGCCTGCTCGGGCGCATGGCCGAGGCCTCGGGGCGCGCGCCGAGGGACCTCGCCTCGGACGGGCAGACCGCCGCGGTCTGTCGGGAGCAAGGGGACCCCCGTCTTCTTACCCGTGATCCGGTGGAATCGCGCTCTCTCTCGACCCGGGACGCAGGCGTGGACCAGGAGCTGGGATCGGCGATGTGAGAGAGGCTGGGTGTGCCCCCTCGAACCCCTTGTATTACCACCCCGCCGCATTAGTATTACCCCCCGTGAAGACCATCTCCCTGAAGGTCCCCGAGGGGCTCGACGCCCACCTGGAGTCGCTGGCCGCCGAGCGCGGGACATCCAAGTCCGAGTTGGTGCGCCAGGCACTCGAGGCGCACCTGCAGTCGCTCCTCGGTGGGGCGGGGGAGAGCTCCTTCGCCACGCTCGCCGGCGACTTGGCCGGGTGCATCCTGGGGCCCTCCGATCTCTCGACGAGCCCGGGCCACATGGAGGACTTCGGGGATTGAGCGGGACCACCCTGGTGGACGCGGGTCCGCTGGTGGCCTTCCTCAACCGGGGTGACGCCCACCATGTGTGGGCCCGCGCGCAGCTTGCGCGCCTCCACCCTCCCCTCGTCACCTGCGAGGCCGTGCTGGCCGAGGCGTGCGACCTCCTGCGCCGCCATCCCGGGGGCGTGCCGGCTCTGCTCACCGTGGTGGATCGGGGGCTGGTCACCGTGGGCTTTCGCCTGGAGGAGCACGTGCGGCGTGTGGCGGAGCTCATGGACCGCTACGCCGACGTGCCCATGTCGCTGGCCGACGCGTGCCTGGTGCGGATGAGCGAGATGTCGCCGGGCTCTCCGGTGCTGACGCTGGATCCTGCGTTCCGCACCTATCGCCGCCTGGGGCGGCAGACGATCCCGCTCATCATCCCCTGAGGGGCTCGGGTAGCCAGCTTCTGCAGCGGCGGGTCGAGTTGCGGGCCGAGCGGCAGACCCAGTTGCGGCGCGGACGCGGTCTCCTGGGTCGGCATTGTGGATAAGCTGTCCCAAACAGCCATGGACGTCTTTGGAGGGCGAGGGGTGAGGCAGGCCGAGGCCATCCTGGATCATGGCGCTGGAGGGCCCTCATACTCCCGCTGAGCCGCGCGGCCGCCGCGAGGGCCTCGCGCCGTCCTCCGAGGGCGCCCTCGCTCGTCCTCGAGGCGGCCACGAGGTCGCCGGACCCAGGCATAGATTTCAGGCGGGGGAATGCGCATGCGGCCGGTAACGTGCCCGGTCACAGGAGACGAGGGGGGAGGGGGGGATGGGGACGAGGATTGACGCGGTGCCAGGGGCCGGGATCCGCGCCGCCGAGGCGACGGGAGTCGGGGCTGATGTCGAGGTCGACGCCCTCGAGGAGCTTGCCGACGAGATCGCCACGCTCTCGGCGCACATCCATGCGGCGACGCACCGGCTGCTCGTGCTGCTGGCCGAGTTCGACCGTCGGGGCGGATGGAGGCAGGCAGGGCATCGGAGCTGCGCCCACTGGCTGGCGTGGAGGACGGGGATCGACATCGGCGCGGCCCGCGAGAAGGTCCGCGCGGCGCGGGCGCTGGAGGCGCTCCCCCTCACCGGCGCCGCCATGGCCCGCGGCGAGCTCTCCTTCGCGAAGGTGCGCGCGCTGACCCGGGTGGCGACGCCGGCCAACGAGGCCGATCTGCTGGAGATGGCCCGAGCCGGGACGGCAGCGAACCTGGAGCGGCTCGTGCGGGCCTGGCGCTTCCTGGGTGCCGAGGCGGAAGCCGGCCGCGAGGAAGCGCGCCACCGCGCCCGCGCGTTCTCCGTGGTGGTGGACCCGGACGGCATGTACGTGGTGCGCGGGCGCCTGGAGCCGGAGGTGGGGGCGCTCCTCATGAGGGCCATCGAGGCGGCGGGGGACGCGCTCTACCGGAGGGCCCCGGACATCGAGCCCGCGCAGCGCAGGGCGGACGCGGTGGGGCTCCTGGCGGAACGGGCCATGGCGGCGGGATTCGGGGACGGCGATGCTCCGCTCAGCGGGAGCCGGGCGGAGAGGTACCAGGTGGTGCTGCACGTTTCCGCGGAAACGTGCGGCGAGGGCGGAGCGCTCGCCCTCGGCGCCGAGTTCGACGACGGCACCCGCGTTTGCGCGGATACGTCCCGGAGGGTGGCGTGCGACGCCGGGCTGGTGGGGATCGGCCACGCGCCGGACGGCGCCGTGCTGGACGTGGGGCGGCGGACGCGCACGGTCCCGCCGGCGATCCGGCGCGCGCTGGAGGCGAGGGACCGCGGGTGCCGCTTTCCGGGATGTGGGAGCCGCTTCTGCGACGCGCACCACGTGCGGCACTGGTCCGAGGGCGGGAGGACGAAGCTGGACAACCTGGTGCTGCTGTGCCGCTCGCACCACCGGATGGTGCACGAAGGCGGGTACCGGGTGGAGCTGGTGCCGATCTCGGCGGAGTGGCGAGGCGGCGGCGGTCGTACCGCGAGGCCGAGCCTGGCGGTCAACTTCTACGATCCCAGGGGCGTGCCGCTCCCGGATGCGCCGCCGCCGGCGGCCACGGCTACGGACCCCGTCGCCGCGCTC
>JBFYZE010000466.1:0-5103 GCA_041309665.1 Gemmatimonadales bacterium
CTCCACCCGCCTCCGCCACCTCGTGAGCCGCGCCCTGGGGGTCTCCCCGCGGGAGGCCACCGCGCTCATCATCGGTCCGCATCACCCAAGCATGACCTTCCTGCGCGACACCGTGCGCGTGTCCGGCATCCCTGCGGCCGCCCTGCTCGGCGAGGCGCACCTGGACCGGCTCATCGGCGAGGCACTGAGCGCGGGAGACACCATCCTGGAGATGTCCCAGCGCTCCACCTCGTACTACGCCCCCAGCGCGGCGGCGGCGGCGCTGGTGGACGCCATCGTTTCCGACTCGAACGCTCTTCTACCTGTGTCCGTCCGCTGCGAGGGCGAGTACGGCGTCGAGGCACTGGCCATCGGGGTCCCCGCCTTCGTGGGTGAACACGGGGTGACGCGGATCCTCGAGCTGGAGCTGTCGCCCGCCGACAGGGCCGCGTTCGACAAGGGAGCCGCCATGCTCAAGACCGCCCACGACCATCTCGCCGCCGGCGCGGCCTGAGGAGACTCCCATGACGAAGAACAAGGTCAGCATCATCGGGGCGGGCAACGTCGGGGCGACCGCGACCTACTACATCGCCGAGAAGGTCATCGCCGACCTGGTGATGGTGGACATCGAGGGCGGCATGACGCGCGCCAAGGCCCTGGACTTCCTCCATGCCGGGCCCCTGCGCGGCTACGACGTGGACATCGTCGGTTCGGAGGACTACGCCGCCATCGTGGACAGCAGCGTGGTGGTAGTCACCGCCGGCGTGGCGCGGAAGCCGGGCATGGACCGGATGGATCTCCTCAAGATCAACGCCGGCATCGTCAAGCAGGCCGCGAAAGCCATCGCGGAGTACGCGCCCAACGCCGTCGTGATCGTGGTGTCGAACCCGCTGGACATCATGTGCCACGTGGCCCTGCGCACCGCAGGGTTCGACCTGCGCCGGGTGATCGGGATGGCGGGAATCCTGGACTCGACCCGCTTCCGCTTCTTCGTCGCCGAGCACATGGATTGTGCCTTGTCCTCGGTGCACGCGATGGTGCTGGGCGGTCACGGGGACCAGATGGTGCCGCTGCCGCGTCTCACCACCGTCGGCGGCGTTCCGATCACCGAGCTCATGGACGCGGCCACCATCGCGCGGCTGTGCGATCGCACCCGGAAGGGGGGAGCGGAGGTCGTGGCGCTGCTCAAGACCGGCTCAGCCTACTACGCGCCTGCGGCCTCGGCCGCCGAGATGGTCGAGGCGATCGTCACCGACCGCAAGCATCTCTCGCCCTGCGCGGCCTACCTGCGTGGGGAGTACGGCATCCACGACCTGTTCATCGGCGTGCCGGTCATCCTGGGGAGGAACGGCGTGGGCCGGATCATCGAGCTGGACCTCACGGAGGAGGAGCACAAGGAGCTGCTCGTCAGCGCGGAGGCGGTCCGCAAGGGCGTCGAGGAGCTCAGCACCTTCTTCACGGCGACCTGACGCGGACGGCCGAGTCCGGGCCTCTTGGGCCGTGCGAGAGGGGGCGCGCCGCGGCGCGCCCCCTCTCTTCGCGTCATCAGCCCTGCGCTACGGGAATGAAGAGCGGCGAGCCCGGCCCCACGGGGATGCCGAAGAACACCCACACCACCAGCAGGGCGATCCAGACCACCAGGAAGACCACGGTGTAGGGAAGCATGGTGGCGATGACCGTGCCGATTCCCGCCTTGGGATCCCAGCGGGCCAGGAAGGCCACGATGAGCGCGAAGTAGCTCATCATGGGCGAGATGATGTTCGTGGTGCTGTCCCCGATGCGGTATGCCACCTGCGTCAGCTCGGGGGAATATCCGAGGAGCATGAGCATGGGGATGAAGACCGGAGCCATGATGGCCCACTTCGCCGACGCGCTCCCCATGAAGAGGTTGATGAAGCCCGACAGGAGCACGAAGGCCACGAGGAGGGGGATGGGACCGAGGCCGCTGGCCCGCAGGATCTCCGATCCCTCCACGGCGATGATGAGCCCCAGGTTCGTCCAGTTGAAGTAGGCCACGAACTGGGACGCGAAGAAGACGATGACCATGTAGAGGCCCAGCGTCTCCATGGCCTTGCCCATCCCCTTCATCACCTGGGCGTCGCTCTTGTAGGTGCCGGCGCCCAGCCCGTACGCGATCCCGCTGGCCGCGCCCACGACGAAGATCATGGCGACGATCCCCGACATGAACGGCGAGCGCAGCAGGCCGCCGGTGGCAGGATCGCGGAGCCAACCCGCGCCGGGCACGGACCCGGAGGGGAGTGCGGACCAGACGAGGAGGAAGCCCAGCACCAGGACCGCGGCGAGGGCCCAGCGCAGTCCCCGGCGCTCCTCGGCGGTCATGTCCCGGAGCTCCTCCGGCTTCTCGTCGCCCGTGTACTCGCCCAGTCGCGGCACCACGATGCGCTCCGTGACCCATGTCCCCGCCGCGGCGATGACGAACGCGGACACGGCCATGAAGTAGTAGTTGGCGGCCGGGCTCACGGTGTAGCCGTCGGACACGATGCGGGCCGCCTCCTCCGAGAGGCCCGCCAGCAGGGGATCGATGGTCCCCAGGAGCACGTTCGCGCTGTAGCCCCCCGACACGCCGGCGAAGGCGGCGGCCAGCCCGGCGATGGGGTGGCGCCCCGCCGCCAGGAAGATGGAGGCGGCCAGCGGGACGAGGAGCACGTAGCCGATCTCGCTGGCCGTGTTGGAGAGCACGCCCGCGAAGACGATGACGAACGTCAGGAGGCGCCTGGGTGCCGAGATCACCAGCAGGCGGAGGGCGGAGCCGATGAGGCCGCTCCCCTCGGCGACGCCGATCCCGAGCAGGGCCACCAGGACCGTGCCCAGGGGCGCGAAGGACGTGAAGTTCGTCACCATTTGCGAGAGGATGCGGTGCAGGCCGGCGATGGACAGCAGGTTCACCGGCCGGATCTCGTCCCCGGTACCGGGGTGGATCACCATGATGTCGGCCTGGGCCGCCACCCACGACAGGAGCACGACCAGCAGGGCCATGCCTGCGAACAGCGTCCCTGGGTGGGGGAGGGCGTTGCCCACCTTCTCGATGATGGTGAGGAAGCGGGCGGTCCAGCCCGTCGGGGGCGGTGCCGCGTCGGCCACGGTGGGGCGGGGTTGCTCCGTCATGGTGGTCTCCGGGTAAGGGTGGTCGGGGCGATCAGGTCAGCTCCCGAACAGCTTCTTCACATCTGGCTTCGTCACTTTCCCCATGGCGTTGCGGGGGAGCTCGGGCACGACCCGCACCTCCTTGGGCACCTTGTAGGGGGCGAGGCGCTCCTTCACGAACGCTCGCAGCTCCTCGGGCGTGGGCGCGGCGCCGGGGCGGGCCACCACGGCGGCGCACACCCGATCGCCCCAGTCCGGGTCGGGCACGCCCACCACCGCGCAGTCCGCCACCGCCGGGTGCGAGCGGAGCTCGTCCTCGATTTCCAGCGCCGAGACCTTCTCGCCGCCGGACTTGAGGATGTCCACGGACTCGCGGCCCAGGATGCGGTACGATCCGTCGGCGAGCACTGCGCGGTCGCCGGTGCGGAACCACCCGTCCGGGGTGAAGGCCTCGGCGGTGGCTTCGGGGCGACGCCAATACTCGCCGAACACCCCAGGCCCCCGCACCTCGATCTGCCCCGAGACTCCTTCGGCCACGGGGGCGCCGGCTTCGTCCACCAGGCGCACCTCCACGCCGGGGAGCGGCCGGCCCACATGCCCGGGGCGCCGCTCGCCGTGGAGGGGGTTGGAGATCCCCATCCCGATCTCCGTCATCCCGTAGCGCTCCAGCAGGCGCTGACCGGTGATCTCCTCCCACCGCTCCAGCGTCGGCACCGGGAGCGCCGCCGACCCTGAGACCATGAGGCGCAGGCCGCGGGCCGCCGTGCTCCAGCGCTCCCGGGTGGGACCGTCGGTCGCTTCCCAAGCGGCGATGAGGCGTCCGTACAGGGTGGGGACCGCCATGTACAGGGTGATGTCGCCGCGGGCGATGCGCTCCCACGTCTCCACGGGCTCGAACCTGGCCAGGATCTGGCACACCGCCCCGGACCAGAGGGCGCAGGCCAGCACGTTCACGATCCCGTGGACGTGGTGGAGGGGGAGGGTGAGGAGGATGTGGTCGTCCCGGGTCCATTCCCAGGCCTCCACCAGCGAGCGCACCTGCGCTTCGTTGTTGGCGTGGGTCGTCACCACGCCTTTCGGGCGCCCCGTGGTGCCGGAGGTGTAGAGCATCATGGCGCGCCGACTCCCCGCGAGCACCGGCAGCGACGCCACCGGGCCCTCTTCGATGAGCTCGTCGGTCGGCATCACCTGGAGTCCCCGCTCCGCCGCCACGCCCGCGATCCGGTCCCGGAGGGAGGGGTGGGCCACCACCACTTCCGGGGCGGCGTCGTCGAGGACATACGCCAGCTCAGCGGGAGGGTGCGAGGTGGCCAGGGGGACGGCCACGCCCCCGGCGCGCCAGATGGCCCACTGCACGGCCACGTAGTCCCACCCGGGGGGCACGAGGAAGCACACCCGGGCCTCCTGCAGGTCGTCACGTCCTGCGAGGAGGCGGTTCGCCGCCGAGCCCGAGGCTTCCAGGAGATCCCGGTACGTGAACACCCCTTCCGGGGCCACCACGGCGATACGGCCGGCGTGGTCCCGGGCGTGGGCGAACAGGGGGAGAGGCATCGCTCGGTCGTCGCTCCTTTCAGTTCCCGGCGGGGGCCAGGCGGACGGAGACCTCGACCCGCCGGTTCCGCGCCCGCCCCTCCCGGGTATCGTTGTCCGCCATCGGACTCGCCTCACCTCTCCCCGTGGCGGTCACGGCGCCGTCGGGCGCGCCGCCCTCCACGAGGAGACGCCGGACCGCCTCGGCCCGCAGCCTCGAGATGATCAGGTTGGCCTCCTCGGTACCGGTGTCGTCGGTGTGGCCTTCCACGGAGATGCCCGAGACGGGCGCACCGGCCAGGACGGCGCCCAGGGCGCGGACTTCCCCCGCCGAGGCGGTGGCCACGTCGGTGGCGCCCACCGGGAACAGCGTGCCGCCGAGGACGATGCGCACGAGCCCGTCCGCCTCCGCCACGGAGACGAGGGAGGGAGCACCGGCGGCCCGGGCCCGGAGCGCCTCGAGCAGCATGTCGCGCCGGCTCAGATCGG
>JBFYZE010000467.1:0-13121 GCA_041309665.1 Gemmatimonadales bacterium
CTGCTCCAGAGCGGTGGAGATGGCAGCCTCGATGTCCACCTCCGGGTCCGTGATGACGGGGAGGTCCGTGGGGTTCACCGTCATCTGGAGAAGGGGGTCATCGGCGCCGCCCAGCAGGAGGCGCTTGAAGCTGAGCTCCTGGTTTCGCCATTGGACCTCGGCGTTCAGGAGGGACTGCTCGGCGCTGGCGACCTGGGCTTCCGCCTGGACCACCTGAAGCTCGGACATGGTACCGAGCTGAACCCTGAGCCGGTTCTGCGTGAGCAGCTCCTGGGCCTGGGCGAGGTTGCGGCGTTGGATCTCGATCTGCTCGATGGCCGCTCGAAGAGCCCAGTAGGCGGTACGAACCTGATGGCTGATGTTGGCGATCTGGGTCAGCAGCTGGATGTCGGTGATCTGACTCTGTATCTCCTGGGTCTTGAGGCTGGTCCTCTGGTTGTCGGTCTTGAATCCGGCCAGGAGAGGCTGGGTGTAGCTCAGGTTGAGGCTCGAGTTGAAGCTCGGGTTCCTCGTGGAGAAGGAGTTGTCGGTCTCGGTGCGGCTGTTGTTGAAATTCGTGGTCAGCCGACCCCCGTACCAGGGCAGGGGCTTGGCCAGGGAAGCGTTGTAGGTGCTCCGCTCGGTGGTGGTGCGGGCGCCGCCGTCCAACTGGCTGGTGGATTGGGCACTGGAGTTGTTGCGCCCCAGGGTGGTCGTGAGGGTGGGACTGAAGGCGGCCCGGGCCACTACCATCCCGTACTCCTGGATCTGGGGGTCCAACCGGGCGGTCTGGAGGTCCAGGTTCATCTCCAGGGCCCGGGTAACCGCGTCCTGCAGGGACATGGCGACGATGGTCTTCCCAGCGTCGAGGGGTGGCACGGCCCTGCCCACCTCGTATCGGTCCGCCTGCTGCTGACCCGCCAAGGCCACCGGGATGACCAGCGCCACCCCTGCCGCCAGCCAGGTAGCGCTGCGAAGGCTCTTCCTCCTCATGGCACACCCTCTCTCTTTGTTCATGACGTCGTTCTGGTTTTCGGACCCGCGGTTGGGGAGTCTGCCCAGAAAGACACGCCAACCGCCGGTAACGTTAAGGTTTTCCGTCCCCAGGGCGGAAGTGGGACCACCTCCGCTTCACTGCCGAACCCGGAGAGGGTTCCCCTCCGTGGAGCGGGCGCCTCGGGGCCCCCTCGCAGGGAGGGCCCGGTGGAAGAGAACGCGGGGCACACGTATGTTCTCCCCATGCACATCCTGGTGATCGAAGACGATCATCCTCTCCGAGCCTCCATCGCCCGGGGCCTTCGGGAGGCGTCTCACCTCGTGGACGAAGCGGCCACTGGAAGCGATGGGCTGTCCCTGGCTGCGACGGGTCGGTTCGACGCCGTTGTCCTGGACATCCTCCTGCCCGGCATGGACGGCGTCGAGGTTTGTCGACAGCTCCGCGCTCAGGAGAACTGGGTGCCGGTCCTCATCCTCACAGCCCTGGACTCCGTGGAGCAGCGGATCACCGGACTGAATGCGGGCGCCGACGACTACCTGGGAAAGCCCTTCGACTTCGGTGAGCTCCTGGCCCGGCTCCATGCCCTCACGCGCCGGCGGGGGCCCGGGGTACCAGCGGAGATCCGGGTCGGGGACCTCCATGTCGACACTCGCAAGCGGCTTGTTCACAGGGGCAGCCGTGCCATCGAGCTGACGGCCAGGGAGTTCGACTTCCTGCTCTGCCTGACGAGGAACGCCGGCCGGGTTGTGAGCAGGACCGAGCTCCTGACGGACGTGTGGAACGATGCGGGGCACACGCATTCGAACGTCATCGACGTGTACGCGAGCCGATTGAGGCGGAAGATCGACGAGGGAGAATCGATTGCCCTGGTCACGACTCTCCGGGGCGTCGGCTACATGATCGACCTCCCGTCGGCAAACCCGCCGGGCGAAAGGGGCACCGGCCCAGAGCGGGACCGGGACTGACCGATGCGGGGACTGCCGAAGTCGGTTCGGGCGCGTCTTACGGTCTGGTACTCCGTGATGCTCTGCCTCCCCCTCGTCGCCTTTGCGGTGGTATCCTATCTGGCTTTCTCCCGCACCCTGACCAGCCGGACGGATGCGTTCCTCCACGATGCCCTCACGGTCTTCGGAAACGAGCTTCTGGTGGAGCGACGCCTGTTCCCGGTCGTGGAGGAGGCGATCCGAACCACCGTTCGGGAGGTACGATTCCGGGACCTCCAGATCGTGGTGCTGGAAGAGGGGGGCGCCGTTTTGGCAAGCAGCGCGACGGCGCCTGGGACCCACGCCTCCGGGCCCGGCCAGACGCTCCCACTCTCATCCTTGCTGGTGGATGCGCTGGAAACCGGGGATGTAGGCGAGGTTCGGGTGTCCACCATGGCCGGGCCGGAAGGCGGATACAGGGTTCGGCTCCAACCGCTGGTGGTGGGAGATCGATCGTTCAGCGTGGCCGGGGTGTATCCCCTGGCCGAGGTGGAGGGTACCCTCAGGAGGATCCGGCACCTTTTCGTTGTGGCCATCCCCCTGCTCCTTCTCATCGCCGGGACCGGTGGCTGGTTCCTGGCCAGAAGGGGCTTCCGGCCCCTTTCCGCCATGGTGGCACGGGCGAGGGAGATCGGCGCCACCACGCTCCACGAGCGGCTTCCGGTGGTGGCCGACGACGAGCTTGGCGCCCTCGCACGCGTCCTGAACGACCTGCTGGACCGCCTGGAGCGGTCTTTTGAACAGCAGAGGCGATTCGTGGCCGACGCCTCCCACGAGCTCCGCTCCCCCACGGCCATCCTCCGGAGCGAGACCGACATCACGCTCTCTCGGGAGCACCGCACGGAGGCGGAATACAGGGAATCCCTCGCCTTGATCCAGGACGCGGCCCGCCGACTGGCGCGGGTGGTAGACGATCTCTTCCTCCTGGCAAGGGCGGACGGAGGTCATATGGTCCTGCATCCCGCCCCCCTGTACCTGGACGAGGTGGTGAGGGACACCGTCCGGGCCGTGCGCCCGCTTGCGGAGAGAAAGAGGATCCGGGTGGGATTGTCCGGGATGGTGGAGGCGCCCCTGCACGGAGACCCCGATCTCCTGGGCCGTCTTCTCCTGAACCTCCTGGACAACGGTATCCGGTATTCGCCGGAGGGGGGTAGCGTCCAGGTGGCCATGGCCAGGAGCGGAGGGGTCCTGGAAATCAGGGTGGCGGATCCGGGCCCGGGGATTCCAGCCGAGGCGCAGGCGCGGGTCTTCGAGCGGTTCTTCCGGGTGGATTCCGCGCGCTCTCGAACCGAAAGCCCGCTGACCAGCGGCGCCGGACTCGGGTTGGCCATTGGCCGGCGCATCGCCGAGATGCATGGTGGACGCCTGGAGCTGGCTAGCTCCCGCCCGGGGCGGACGGAGTTCCTGCTCACCCTCCCCGAGGGGGGCCTGACGGCGCCCGTCCGAGAGGGTCCAGGGGGAGGGACCGACCGGTCCTTCCCGCCGGCCGGGCCCCCAGCCCCTTGATTCGCTACCCCGCCGATTCTATCGTGGGTTCATGAAATTTTCATGATCCGCTCTTTCTCCCAAGCCCATGACTCCTGGCCTCTCCACCCCCGTAACTTCCAAGCCCCGGCCGAAGGGCCGGGCCCAAAGGGAACCCTGTCGCCCATGGTGACCCAGGAGGAAGGGCTCCCTACCGGAAGGCCCGTTCGCTGGAAGCTCTCCCGGCTCGCCTTCTATCTCCATCTGTGGGTCGGCGTGGTCACCGCCGTGGTGCTTCTCGCGGTTTCCCTCACGGGCATCCTCCTGAACCACAAGCGGGGTCTGGGCTTGATGCCCGACGTGGCTCACGCGCCCACGGCTCCCTTCGCGGCCGCTCTCTCCATGGAGCGCCTGGCGCAGGCCGCCCTGGAGGCCGCGGGAGATGAGGCGACGAAGGAATGGAGGAGCGGCGACCCTGTGGACCCGGGCCTCATCGACCGCATGGACGTCCGTCCCGGGAGCGGCTACGTCAAGGTCAGGTTCCGGGACGATGCCTCCACGGAGGTCACGCTGGACCTTGCCTCTGGAGCCGTCATCCATGTGGGGCGCCGGGGAGATGTCTTCCTGGAGAAGCTCCATTCGGGCGAGGTCTTCGGCGCCCCGTTCGTGATCCTCTCGGACATCGGCGCCGTGGGCCTGCTGCTCACCCTGGTCACCGGGTACTGGCTCTGGTTGGCGCCGAAGGCCGGCCGGCCCCCAAAAGGGACGCCCTCGGAGGAGGTCCTGTGAGCCTGAACCTGGTGGCCCTTCTCCTCGGCCTCTTTGGGGTGCCCGTTGCCCTGCTCTGGCTGGGGCACCGGCTCCGGAAGCGAAACCCGCTCCGGTCACGGATCTTCTGGGGGGGAGTGGGGGGCCACTGCGTTGCGGCGTGCCTGGCGGTGACTCTGGGGATGATCCCTCCGGAAGCGTGGAGCTCCGGCGATGCCGCCCGGGGGTTCGCCGTGTTCTGGACCCTGTTGGTCTTCCCTGTGCTCGGCGGTCTGCTCGGCGCGGCCATGTTCCCTCGCGCGTAGGGATCCAGGCTGGTGTTCCGGCGCTCTCTTGCGGGGACCCATAGTCACCAGGAGCACTGAACGTGGGCGAAACGACCTCCCCGGCCCCCTTCCTGAGCCCGGCCATCCTGGCGATGGTGGCCACGCTCGGACTCCCCTGGGCTCTTGCGGGCCAGGCCGACACCACCCGGGCGGATACCATCGTGTTCCGGATCGAGGGCATCCGGGTCCAGGCCAGGAGAGCCGTCACCGCTCCCGGGGGCGCCGGCGTGATCGAGGTCACGCTGGACTCGCTCCTCCTTCCGGCGGCCCCCACCACCGAGGATCTCCTCCGGGAGATGCCCACGCTCCACGTCCGGACCAACTCCCGGGGAGAAGCGGAGATCACGGTTCGCGGGTCGGAATCCAGGCAGGTGGCGGTACTGATGGACGGAGTGCCCCTCACCCTGGGCTGGGATGCCCGAACCGACGTGTCCGTGCTCCCGGCTGGAGCCATCTCGGAGCTCAACCTGGTCCGAGGGCTCTCCTCCATCCTCCATGGACCCAACGTCCTGGGTGGGGTGGTGGAGATGAAGGTGGCCAGCGGCCTGACCCATCCCTCCGAGGTGTCCCTTTCCGCCGCCGCCGGCCTGGACGATCGGGGGGGGATTGGCACCTCGGCCACGGCGGAGGTGCCCTTCTCCACGGGGGGAGGCACGGGGACCCTTCGTTTCGGCGCCGCGTTCCGGGATACTCCGGGAATCCCGCTCCCCGGGGCTCTGGAGGAGCCGGTGCCGGTGAGGGACAACCTCCGGTTGAACACGGACGCCAGGAATCTGAGCGGGTTTGTCGCGGTGCGGCACGTGATGGACGGCGGAATGTGGAGCAGTCTCGCGGCCTCGTCCTTCCAGGCGGAGCGGGGAATCGCCGGCGAGCTGGACGCCCAGGAGCCCCGCCTTTGGCGGTACCCTGACGTCCAGCGGACCATCGTGGCTCTTTCCGGTGGAACGGGGGACCGGGCCACGCCCTGGGGACGCGGGGACCTGGAGGCCAGCGTGGGGGTGGATGTGGGGCACTCCGAGATCCGGTCCTATTCCACCAGGGCCTACGAGGAGGTGATCGGAACCGAGGACGGCAATGACCGGACCCTGACCTTCCGGCTCCTGGGGGACCACACCCTCACGGAGCGGGGCGAGCTCAGGGGAGCCTTCAGTATCTCCGACATCTTCCACGAGGCCATCGTGGACGGCGAGTCCGCCGATTACCAGCAGCGGCTCATGAGCCTGGCGGGGGAGACCGACTGGCGCCTGGTGGAGGAGCCGGACGGTTGGGTGAAATCCCTGCGGATGAGCGTGGGCGCTGCCTGGGATCGGGGAAGCACGCCCAGGACCGGAGGCCTCGAGTCCCTGGGGACGCTGGACGATTGGGGTGCCCGGCTGGGGTTCACGGCACTGGTGAACGATGGTGGTACCGCCCTGCACGCCGGGGTCAGCCGCCGGGGCCGCTTCCCGGCACTCCGGGAGACATACTCCGAATCGCTGAACCGCTTCGTACCCAACCCGGACCTCCACCCGGAACACCTCCGCGCCTTCGAGGGGGGCGTGACCACCAGGGCGGGAAACGGGGAGCTCCAGGTGGTGGGGTTCCGCCACCAGCTCTCCGATGCCATCCGACGCATCTCTCTCCCGGACCGGAAGAGGATGCGGGTCAACTCCGAGGAGCTCCGGAGCACCGGTCTGGAGGTGATCTTTTCCCAGACCTTCGGGCCGATGGCGCTGGACGGGGACCTCACCCTGCAGAAGGTGGAGCTCATCGACCCTCAGACCTCTCTTTCCAGCGAGCCGGAGAACATGCCGGCGCAGGTGGGACGGGCACGGTTGGGCTTCCCGCTGGTAGCGGGGTTGGTGGGGGCCGCCGAGGCGGAATACACCGGTGCCCAGTTCTGCCAGCACCCGGACACGGGCGAGGACGTGGAGCTCGAAGGAGGGACCTGGTGGAACGGACTTCTTTCCAGGGTCTGGAACCTGGGCGCTTCATCAGGGATGATCCGGCGTTTGGAGACGATCGTATCCGTGGACAACCTGGGGGACACGGCCCTCTATGATCAATGCGGTCTTCCCCGGGCGGGCCGCCTCTTCCGCCTCCAGGTGAGGGTCTTCTGAAAAAGGGTCGGGGCCTCTTCCCGGGCCTCCGGAATGCAATTGCGCCGCGGGCCTCCGGGTCCGACAATGTCGGAGCGGGGGCCCGCAGAGCCCGGGCACCCTTCGTCCCAACCGAGGGGGTCATGGCCATGCCCGGCAGTTCCCCAGACACCACCCGATCCCCCCTCCAGCCGATCTGGCAGAGGGCTGCGGTCCTGGGAAGCCTGTGGGCGGCGTCGGAGATCGTCCTGGGGAGCTTCCTCCACAACCTCAGGATCCCCTTCTCCGGCCATGCCCTCACGGCCATCGCCGTCGGGATCCTCGTGGCAGGGCACCGGGCCTGGCCGGTCCCCGGGCTCCTGGTCCGTGCCGGCCTCATCGCGGCGCTGATGAAGGCGGTATCCCCGAGCGCCGTTCTCCTGGGTCCCATGGTGGCCATCGCCATGGAGGGGGTGCTCATGGAGGCCGGCGTGAGGCTCCTGGGTGGGAGGTTGGCCGGGTACGTCCTGGGCGGCGCTCTGGCCATGTCCTGGACCCTGGGTCATAAGATTGCGAGCCTTCTCCTGACGTACGGCTGGGACCTGGTCCGGCTCTACCAGGATCTGATCGTTCTGGCGGAGCGCCAGGTGGGTAGCGTCCCCCTGGGGCCCTGGGGGCCTCTTCTGGTGCTCGCCGGCCTCAACCTGGCTTTGGGGGGAGCCGTGGCCGCAGCCGGTTCCCGCATCACCCCCAGGGAGGTGGGGGAAGGGCGGTCGTCGCGCGCGGAGGGTGCGCTGGCGGAGTGGAGGGGTAGACTGGGTGGGGTGCCCGGAGGAGGGGTGCGACCCTCCCTGGCGTTTCTCGCCTTGTGGCTGACGGCTCTCCCCCTCGGGTTGCTCGGTTTCGGCCGGTTGCCCCTCACCGGGAAGGTGCTGGTGGCGGCCCTCGTGGTCCTGGGAGCGGCCTCCCGGTACCGAAGGGCGCTCCGCCGCCTGGGACGGCCGGGATTCTGGATTGCCCTGGTCGCGGTCACCCTCCTGGCGGGATTGGTCATGGGTATCCTTTCTCCCTCCGGCGATGTCGGATGGTTGAGGGGGTTGGGGATGGGGGTCGGCATGAGCCTCCACGCCGTTTTCGTGACGATGTGCTTCGCGGCCCTCTCGACCGAGCTGTCCCATCCCCTCTTGCGGCGTTGGCTGGAAGGGGTCGGGGGGGGGCAGCTCCACGGAGCCGTCCACGCTGCCTTCGCCACGCTGCCGCTGGTGGTGGCGGCCCTTCCCCCCCCACGGGAGCTCCTCCGGGGGCCTGGGGGCGCCCTGGGCGGGCTCCTTCCCCGCATGGAGGAGTGGCTTCAGGTGCTCCGGGAGCCGTATCGGGTGGCGGGAGTGATCACGGGAGACAGGCGGGAGGGGAAGACCACCTGCGCCGGGGCCGTCATCGAGGCGCTGCGCGGGGAGGGGTTCCGGGTCGGAGGGATCCTGGCTCCGGGGGAGATCCGGGATGGAAGGCGATGGTCCATCGACCTCCTGGACCTGGGCACAGGACGGAGGCTTCCCATGGCCACCCGGGACCCGGAATCCCCCTGGCCTACGGTGGGGGCGTTCAGAGTGAATCCGGAGGCCCTGGAGTTGGGGAGGCAGGCGCTCCTTCCCCAGGTTGCGTTGGAGCAGGATCTCCTGGTCGTGGACGAGGTCGGGCCCTGGGAGCTGGCGGGGGAGGGGTGGAGCTCGGCACTGGAGGTCCTCCAGGGGAGAGAGGTCCCGCTGTTGCTGGTCGTCCGCCGAGGCCTTCTGAGCGACGTGTTGGCGCGTTTTGCGCCTCAGGGTGCACCGGTCTGGGACGTGGCGATAACCGGTGCGGAGGACATCGCGGAAGCGGTGGGAGCGGCTCTGCACGGTGCTGGGAACGATCCCGGAAAGGCCTCGGCGGCCCGGGGTTGAACGAAGGGGTGTCCCGGGTTTCCGCAGGGCTTTCGCCGACCCCCTTCCCGGGCCCGTCGGCCTCGCGGGACGTGGGGGGGCGCCCTCGCCCGTCTCGGCGGGGACCTCCCGGGAACGCATGGCGCCCCGAGCGTTGGGCCGCCTCCGCTCGAACCGCCGTTGGCGGCTCACTCCGCTCGCCGCCCTCGCCGTTTCTCATCCGGACCCACCAGATGATCGAGGCCCCACGTTGGCGAGCCAGCGTGAGGCCTCGTTCCATCGGGACGGCCGGATTCGAACCGGCGACCCCCTGAACCCCATTCAGGTGCGCTACCGGACTGCGCCACGTCCCGGAACTGCCGTTCTTCCCCTGTCTGTTCTTCGGGGGTCGGAGCCCTGGAAGGCCCCTGAACCCCATGGAGCTGCGGTCGCCTTCGGCGATCCTCGCTCGTCTCGCGGCCCAGCTCGAAGCTCGGTTGGCGACCTGGAAGGCCGCTCGGCTCAGGTGAGCTACCGGACTGTGCCACCTCCCGTACTACGCCCCAGATCCTTGGGGACCCCTAAATTGGAGAGAGGGGCTTCCCCCCGTCAAGGTCCTGGAGTCCAGGAAGGCCATTTTCAGGGGGCCGCGGAGGGTTGACCCCCCCATGAACAGAAGGTAACTTTCCTGTCCTCGATGCGGGGTGGAGCAGCCAGGTAGCTCGTCGGGCTCATAACCCGAAGGTCGCAGGTTCGAATCCTGCCCCCGCTACTTTGCACCAACGCCGCCCCGGGCGGCGTTTGCCTTGTAGGGCGGAAAAGAACGGCCACGGGCCAGGTAGCTCAGGTGGTAGAGCACGCGGCTGAAAACCGCGGTGTCGACGGTTCGACTCCGTCCCTGGCCACTCGCAGGCGGCGTACTCCGGGGAAGTGTTGGAGTTCAGAGGTCCGTAGCTCAACTGGTAGAGCACCGGTCTCCAAAACCGGGGGTTGGGGGTTCGAGTCCCTCCGGGCCTGTGCCGAGTGGGAAGGTCTCCTGCCGTAAGGCGAAGGCCCAAGGGCGCCCGTGCGAGAGTGGCCCCCATCGTCTATCGGTTAGGACACCACTCTTTCAAGGTGGAGAGGGGAGTTCGATTCTCCCTGGGGGCATGAAGGAAAACGCAGGTCAGTTGGGGGGCTGTAGCTCAGTCGGTTAGAGTGCCGGTCTGTCACACCGGAGGCCGCGGGTTCGAGTCCCGTCAGCCCCGCTTGCATTGCTGATTGAACATCCTGGGTCAGGTGTTTTTGTGTGGGGGCCGTAGCTCAGTTGGGAGAGCGCTTGAATGGCATTCAAGAGGTCAGGGGTTCGACTCCCCTCGGCTCCACTCGGGGCATCAAGCCCGAGCCGGAATTGCTTTCTTACTCGGCCCGGGAGGGTTTTCCTTGGCTCGGGTGGCGGAATTGGCAGACGCGCAGGATTCAGGATCCTGTGGGGGCAACCCCGTGAGGGTTCGAGTCCCTCCTCGAGCATTCCGGTATTTCCTGGAACCCAGCGCCGGCCGATCTGACCTGAGGTCAGGCTCGGCCGGTTCTGTTCTAGAGGTGGCCCACGTGCTGGAATTGGTAGACAGGCTGGTTTGAGGGACCAGTGCCGGAAACGGCGTACAGGTTCGAGTCCTGTCGTGGGCACTTTCGGCTGGGCGCCCGTAGCTCAATTGGATAGAGCGCTTGACTACGGATCAAGAGGTTGGGGGTTCGACTCCTCCCGGGCGCGTGCGTGGCCGTCGTCTCCCGTGCTCGGGCGGAGGGCGGTACGGGGCGCGTAGCTCAGTTGGTTAGAGCGCTACGTTGACATCGTAGAGGTCAGAGGTTCGAGTCCTCTCGCGCCCATCTCCTGGGGCCGTAGCTCAGTTGGGAGAGCGCTTGAATCGCACTCAAGAGGTCAGGGGTTCGACTCCCCTCGGCTCCACTCGGTGCCACCTTAGCTCAGCTGGTAGAGCACGTCATTCGTAATGACGGGGTCGTCGGTTCGAATCCGACAGGTGGCTCTGCTGGGCAGGCGATGGCCGATGGCCTCAAGAAGGGTGCGGCGTCGGCCGAGATTGGTTATAGTCGGGTCGGATGCCCCGTGGTGTAACTGGCAACACGTCTGACTCTGGATCAGAAGAGTCCTGGTTCGAGCCCAGGCGGGGCAACTTCGAAGGCCCTGGTCCCGAAATGCCGGGCCGGGGCTTTCTCATCTTGGAGGGATGGCCGAGTGGCTTAAGGCGGCGCCCTGCTAAGGCGTTGGGCCGGAAGGCCCGCGTGGGTTCGAATCCCACTCCCTCCGTTGTGGTAGGTCTGGATGGTGACGTGGGATTCGTTCGAGCCGGAGCGAGGCCGACGGCCGAGCGGAGACGAGCGAGGACGCGCAGCGCCACAGCTCAATCCCACTCCCTCCGTTGTGGTAGATCTGGATGGTGACGTGGGATTGGGTTCTGGCATGGTGCATGGTCGTGGCAATTCGATGATCTGCCACGTTTGGACGGGTGGCCGAGCGGTTTAAGGCGCACGCCTGGAGAGCGTGTGGGCAGCGAATACTGTCTCGTGGGTTCGAATCCCACCCCGTCCGTTCTTTCGGCGCCGAGTGGGTGGCGCTGTTTTTTTCATCGGGGCGTGGCTCAGTCCGGTAGAGCGCTGCGTTCGGGACGCAGAGGTCCCCGGTTCAAATCCGGGCGCCCCGATTGAAGGCCCGCGAAAGCGGTCCCGGAAGGCGTTGGCCCGGGTTTGAACCGGAGGTTCAAGCCGAGGGGCCCGGGAGCTGAGGAGAAGCGGAGGGCTCCCCCCCGAGACGAGCGAGGATCGCCGGAGGCGACCGCAGCTCCATCCGGGCGCCCCGATTGAAGGCCCGCGAAAGCGGTCCCGGAAGGCGTTGGCCCGGGTAAGCTCATTGAAGTAGGCATTTGCCCTCGCTCCGGCGAAACGTCCCCGACGCTGTCGGAGCGTCCCATTCTGGAGCGCTGGCAGAATGGTAATGCACTCGCCTCGAAAGCGAGCGCCCGAAAGGGCTTGGGGGTTCGAATCCCTCGCGCTCCGTTGAGTCCACCAAAGCCCCTGAGATCGAGAGATCTCGGGGGCTTCTGCATTCCAGGGGATGGGCGCGAGGGGTTCGAACCCCGGTTCGAGCCGGAGTGAGCGAGTTGAGATGAGAAGGGCCAACCCCCGAGATTCGCAGTAGCCCCAGAGGCTCTGCAGCCACATCGGGTCGTTCGCCCGACCCATATCAACGGAGGTTGGCCCCATGTCGAAGCCCACGCTGGACAAGGTAGTTGTGGGACTGGATCTCGGCGACCGGTACAGCTGGCTCTGCGTGCTGGACGCCGAGGGCGAAGTGGTCGAGGAGGCGCGGATCCCCACGACCGAGGCCGCGATCCAGCGGTGGTTCGAGGTGCGGGGGCCGATCCGAGTGGCGCTCGAGGTGGGGACCCATTCGCCGTGGATGAGCCGGCTGCTCAAGAGGCTGGGCCACGACGTCATCGTGGCCAACGCCCGCCACGTGCGCATGATCTACGGCGGGGATCGGAAGAGCGACCGGCTGGACGCTGAGGCGTTGGCTCGCCTGGCGCGGCTCGACCCGGCGCTCCTGCACGGGATCGAGCACCGCAGTGAAGAGGCGCACCACGATCTTGCGGTCGTCCGAGCTCGGGACGTCCTCGTTCGGACCCGGACCCGGCTGATCAATCACGTGCGGGGGGCAGTGAAGTCCGCCGGGCAGAGGGTGCTCCGATGCAGCAGCGCCTCGTTCCACCGGACCGCGGCCGAAGCGATCCCCGAAGGACTGAAGCCTGCGCTCGAGCCGCTCCTGGAATTGCTCGAGCGGGTGGGCGAGGAGATCCGCGCCTATGATCGCCGAATTACGAACCTTGCATCGGAGCACTATCCCGAGACCGGCGCTCTGATGCAGGTCGCAGGGGTCGGCAGCATCACGGCTCTGGCCTTCGTGCTGACGATCGAGAATCCACGGCGCTTCTCGAGAAGCCGTGCCGTGGGTCCCTACTTCGGCCTCTGCCCAGGCGAGCGCCAGTCCGGTGACCGAGACGCGCAGTGCCGGATGACCAAGGCAGGCAATGAGATGGTGCGTCGACTCCTGATCCAGTCTGCCCACTATCAGTTGGGTCCGCACGGCCCGGACAGCGATCTCCGACGATGGGGGTTGGCACGTGCCGGCCGCGGGGGACCCATCGCCCGCAAGAAGGCCGTCGGCGGCGTCGCGCGCAAGATCGCCGTCTTGCTTCACCGGCTCTGGATCAGTGGCGAGGTCTATGAGCCCCTCCACCATAACGAGACATCGGACGAACTCTTCGTGCCCACCTCCTGAGCCCCCGTAGCCCACCGAGCGGATCGAAGATGCGCACGGCCCATCGGGACCCACATCGCGTTCGGGTGACTGCGATCGCTTCGCTGAGCCGCCTCCGGACGAGCTCGAGAGCGAGTTTGCAGCGCCCCACGCTCACGAACCTCAACATGCACCGGCCGCAGAACTCGGCCACCAAGAGTGCGAATGGAAGCGAGGTGCAGGGTCTCGGGATGCGCCAGATGCGTCGTTCTCCCGCCACCGTGAGACCGGTGGGCGCTATCGCGCCCAGGGCGCCACCGTCGCCCTTGACTCAAAGGCCCTTCTCATGGAAGCG
>JBFYZE010000468.1:2500-4834 GCA_041309665.1 Gemmatimonadales bacterium
GTCGGTGAGGCCGTTCAGCTTCGCCTGGATGCCGGCAGGGCGGCCGGCAGCGGCGTGGGCGACCTCCCGCTCGATGAGCGTGGACAGGCCCCGTGCCAGCGACACGGGGGCGACCAGGAGGCGCCGGTACTTCTTCACCGGAGGCCCCGCGGAGCCCGTGAGCTCGTTGAAGAAGTCGTTGAGGTCGGCCCCCAGGTCCGGGTCCGCCGACAGGAGGCTCAGGTCGGTGTACACGCGCCCGCTGGCCGCGTTGTAGTTCCCGGTCCCGACGTGGACGTAGCAGCGCACGCCGCCTTCCTCGCGGCGTACGACGAGTGCCGCCTTGGCGTGGGTCTTGAACCCCACCACGCCGTACACCACATGCCCGCCCGCCTCCGTGATCCGCCGTGTCCACTCGATGTTGCTCTCCTCGTCGAAGCGGGCCTTCAGCTCCACGAAGACCGACACCTCCTTCCCGTTCCGGAGGGCCTGGAGGAGGGTGTCGCCGAACGGGGAGTCTCTCCCGGTCCGGTACAGCGTGAGCTTGATCGCCACCACGTCGGGGTCGGCGGACGCCTCCCGGAGGAAGCGGCCCACCGACGCGTCGAAGGACTCGAACGGGTGATGGACGAGTTGGTCTCCCTCCCTCAGTATCTCGAAAACCGAGCGCCCGGGTGGCCAGGGCTGCGCGGGCGTGAACGGCGGATAAGCAGCTCCCGGCGGTCCCATGTCCGCCACCTGCCAGAACGCGCGGAGATCCAGGGGACCGTCGATCTCGAAGATGTCCTGCGGACCGAGGGGGGCGGCTTCGGCACCCCGCTCCCGGCGGAGCTCACGGAGGAGGAAGGCGAGGACCTCCGGGGGCATGGCCCGCCGGACCTCGATGCGGACCACGGGCTTGAAGGGGCGAGCCTCCACTTCGTCCGCGACCGCGGACAGCAGGGACGCGGTCGCGCCCTCGTCGATCTCCACGTCGCCCATCCGGCTCACGCGGAACGCATGGACGCCCGTGACCTGGCACAACGGGAAGAGCTGTCCGGCGTGGGCGGAGATGACATCCTCGACGGCGAGGAGGTCGGACCCTCCCGGAACGGGCAGGAACCGGGGTAAGCTGTGCGGAACCGACACGTGGGCGATCTGGAGCGAGCTGGATTCGGGTCCCCGGAGAACCACCGCCAGCGACAGGCCCAGGCTCTCCAGGCGTGGGAACGGCTGTCCGGGCGAGTGGCTCATGGCCCGGGGGGTGAGGAGCGGGAAGATCTCCTCTCCGAAGCGCCTCGAAAGCGCGCTGCGCTCATCCGGCGACAGGTCGTCCCACCTCCGCAGACGCACGCCCAGCTCCGCGAGCGCGGGGAGGAGGTCGTTCCGGAGGCAGGCGTAGTGCCGCGCCGCACAGGCCTGCGCGCGCACGGCGATGAGATCGAGGAGCTCGGCGGATCCCGACTCGCCCTCGTCGGGCGCGGCACCCCTGGCGTGCGCTGCTTTCAAGCGTCCCACGCGGACGACGAAGAACTCGTCCATGTTGCTGGCGAAGATGGACAGGAACCGGAGGCGCTCCAGGACGGGCACCCCAGGATCCTCGGCCAGCTGGAGAACGCGCAGGTTGAACGCCAGGATGCTCAGCTCGACGTCGAGGAAGTCCCCCGGATCCTCACCCGGTGCGCTCCCCGGGGGGCGAGCGGGGAGCGGAAGGACCGGCGGGACGTCCCGGTGCCCGAGGCTCTCCGCCAGGAGGAGCTTGCCGGCGTCGGAGCGGACCAGGAGAAGGAGCGAGGCGACGAGGGTCGGATCGCGGAGCCCGGGGTTTCCGACACGCCCGGCCAGGTCCGCGAAGGGCACCCATGTGGCATCGCGCCCGGCACCCGCTCGGAGCCCGCAGGGGTGGAGCCAGATCTCCAGATCCGCCTCGGGGCCGCGAGCTCCGGCGAAGCCCGCCAGCTCCATCTCGGCGGGGACGGGCGCGGCTCCGAGGATTTCGCCGGCGAGGGATGCGGCCAGCTCTTCACCGGAGCCACGCGCCGAGGGGACCGTCATTCCCCGGGGCCCCTGGACCAGGGCCACCGAGCCGGACCTGTGGAGGAGGACCACCATCTGCCCCGCCCGGGTTCCCCGCTGGCCAACGCCCTCGCCCTGGGCGAGCACCTTGAGCGCACGCTGCAGCGTGCTCCGCCCGTCAGAGACGAGGCCGTGGCGACGCTCCATCTCCTGGGCGAGGGACTCCAGACCGGGAGGGCCGCCATCCGCTCCGACGAGGACGACCTGGTGCAGGCTGCGCGTGCATCCCCCGCGGTGGGCAAGTATCCGGTCGAAGTGGGCGGTGCACGTCGGCTTGCTCCACAGCCCCTGCTTCAGCTC
>JBFYZE010000469.1:0-7245 GCA_041309665.1 Gemmatimonadales bacterium
CGGTGGCGAGGTGCACCATCTCGACGTACGACAGGTCTCCGCCTCCTCCCTTCTCCCGATGGGCCCTCTGGGCCAGCAGGTAGATCTCGTCGGGACTCAGGTAGAGGAGGAGGTCGGCCAGTTGGGCCGAGCAGTAGTCCAGGTATTTGGCGCGCAGGACTTCGAGCGGCTCGGTCGAGCCTGTCCGGCCTGCGTCCACGGCGCTCCTCCGGCTGGACATGGAAAAACCCCTCGGGTCGCGGCGCGCGACTGCAGGCCCGAAGGTCCTATTGCGCCAAACCTATGACTCGAAGGGGCTGGAAACGCAAGCCTCAGGTCCCGGGGTGCACGACCTCCTGGACCATACCGGTGGTGTCCCGCTGCGTCTGATCACGCAAGTGGCTGTAGATGGAGCGACGCGTCAACCCGTACAGCACGACTCGGCTCAGGAACTCCGGATCGGTCTTCTGTACCTCCTCGGCCTGAGCAGCGACGTCGCGCGGCAAGCGCACGTTCAACTGCACGGAACACGTCTCCCACATAGACGGGACTACCCCTGGGGTTGGCGGTGGAGGAGCCGAGCTATTCTCGAGGAACTGGGCACCTGCCGAGGGCGCGGGCAGGGCTGCGACTGGAGGAGCCTCGCTTCGTCGAAGTGAGGACTACGTTAAGGGTCCGCTCCGGGGGGCGCAACCCCTTTGAAGGGCGCGAGGGCGTGTCGCAGCTTATCCGGAACTTGTTGTGGCACAACGAGTTAGCTTTTCACCGTTTTGTCAAATCCACCTGTTCCCAAACTGACCCGCAGCTTATCGCCGGCGAGCTTGACGCAACGGGAAGACTAGGCCGGGCGCGGGGTTCCGGACGCAGCCGAGGTGGAGGAGCGTGACCTTTCCGTGACGGGATAATTCGGAAAAACCGCTCAGGGAAGCGCGGACCGGAGGAAGGCTTCCAGCGCCTGGGGCTCGAAGGAGTGGAAGCGGTCGCGCAGCTCGCGCGCATCGGACTCGCAGAACACCGCCGCGGTGCGGTGCACCCGACCCGATCCCTCCTCCTCGAAGGAGATGTACCCACGCCACAGACCCGTCTCCCGGAAGGAACGCAGGTGGGCGAGCCAGGCCCGGCCCTGCACCTCCAGGCTCCGGACCTCCAGCGTCGACGGAGCGTCGGCGGTGGGCGCGTCGGCGGACTCCTCCAGGTCGGAGAAGTGCCCGTCGGGGTGCCGGCGCAGATCTTCCCTCCAGACCTCGAAGGGCGGGAGCGGGAGGAGGCTGCGGCAGTACCGGACGAGAAGGGCCAGGGGGTCCGCCTCGCCTCCGTCGGCCAGTGCGTCGGTCCTCCTGGCCTCGTCGCGGGCGAGTCGGTACAGGGGCCGCACCGCCTCCCGGGGGAGGATCTGCACCAGCCGGGAGGCCTGACGACGGCAGTAGCCTTCGTAGCGCTTCCGGAGCTCCGGCTCCGCCACGTGCCGGAGGGGGTCGGGCCCGGTCGCGGTGCTCTGCCCGACGACCATCAGTGCACGGAGGCGGAGAGGGGCGCGGCGGTGTTGATGCGCACCGGCCGGAATCGGGGCTCGCCGACCCGGAGCCCCGCCAGCGTCTCGCGGGCGCCGAAGGTCTCGACGACGCGCTCCATGGCGGTGAAGCGCTCCGGCTCGAAGCGGGCGACCAGGGCTCCGAGCCCCCGGCGCATGGAGGCCAGGCTGTCGCGGGCCTCGGCAAGGCTCTCCGGCAGGGGGAGCCTCACCTGGTAGTCCAGCGAGTCGGTCTCCCGGATCGGGACCAGCCTGCGGACCTCCGCAGCCGGGAACGCGGAGAGAAGGGCGTGCTCCAGCCGGGCGTCGGGCTGCTGCAGCGCCGTGCGGAAGATCAGGGCGCAGGCGTCGTAGTCCAGGTGCACGCGCGTGAGCCGCCCTGGGCCCATGACGATGCGGATGGACGTGCCCTCGTGGAGATCCAGGTCACGGCAGATGTCCCGGAAGCCGATGCGCAGGAAGGAGGGCCTGGTGAGCGGGCCGAAGCCGACCCGCTCGAGCACGCGCAGGCCGAGGCGGAACGCGTAGGGGCGGAGGGCATCCCCGGCGCTCCCTCCCGACGCCGCTGCGGTCACCAGCGAGGAGACATGCTCCAGGGTCGGCTCGTAGACCCAATCCAGGACCACCAACTCCGTGCTCAGGTCCAGCACCTTGAGGTGGCCGCTTCCCAGGTCCAGCGCCTCCGCCGACGAGGCGAATCGGCCCTCCACCACCAGCGCGAGTCCGATGTCCTCGATGCGCCCTCCGGGCGTGTCCATCTCGTGGACGTCCCGGTACTGAACGACGGCACGCGTCAGGGGAAGCTCGCAGGTCCCGGGAACGTCCCCCATCGCCTCGGGGAGCGTCTCGGTCAGCAGGCTCGGGTTCATCGGTCTCTCCAATTCCAGGCGCAAGGATGCGTTGACACCCGGCCGGCGGACCGACTAGCTTGACCCTTGCCAAGGAAGTCGGGTCGGGCCGCCGAGCCCGTGCCTTCGGGGAGCGTCTCCGGTGCCAGCCGTGGACGCTCCTCTTCTTTTGTCTCTCGTCGTTCCCTCGGGCCACCCGTGGGCGCTGACCCCACCCCGGCTGCGCGGGGAAAAAGAACCCGGCCCTCGAGCCGGGTGCGCCTCCCCCGCCCGGGTCTGGAGCCCTCCAGGCGGCTACCTCATGGAGCCCCTGCCAGGGGGCCCGCTGCTACGATAACCATCTGTTTACGGGTGGAGCAAGGATGGCGTTCGCAGGCGCTTGCCCCCCGGGTGCGCCGCGGACATCTTCCGGCGACCGCCGGACCCTCAGCCCCGCCTCGACAGGCCGATGCCCACCCTCACCGAACGCAGGCGCTCCGTCGCGTTCCTCGACCACGAAGACGTCACCTGGGCATGCTTCCTGGTCACCTATCCGGGCTCGGGAAGCTATCGCTGGCACGGCTTCTTCTCCTTCCGCCCCGGGAGCGGGGAAGCCGAGGAGGACGAGGTCCGCACCGCCGACATCTTCATCGAGGACTCGGAGGCGGAGATCCACGAGAAGGCCCGAGGACTGGGGCGTCCCCTCCTCAACGGCCTCCTCGCCTCGTCGCTCCACGCCGCGCGCCGCAAGGCGGGGGACGCCCCTCGCCTGCGCGCCCGGTTCCGCGAGCTGCTGCGGGACAACGCCCGCGAGCTGGCCGGGGATTGGCCGGGGGCGACCTCGGGCGCCCCCGATGAAGGTGCGCTCCAATCCCTCTACGCCTCCTACCGCCTGGACCAGGTGGCGCACCTGATCTGCCTGCTGGACCCCAGGGACTTCGAGAAGGCGGTGGACCGGATCCTGGAAGGGAAGCGCGTGGATTTCCGAACGTCCGACCTGGTCCAGTTCTCCATGATGGTGGTGGAGCACATCGAAGGCCTCCTCCCCCTCCCCCCCTTCGAGGTGTGGGCCGAGGACTTCCTGGCCAATCCCGAGGCGTACCGCCTGTACGCTCACACCTTGCACAGGGAAGGGCGTCTCCCTTAGCTTTCTGAGCTTTTCCCCGTATTGGTCCTTTCCTAGGAGCGTGATCGTCTTGGAAGTGGTCGTCCAGGAGAACGAGAGCCTCGAGCGCGCATTGCGCCGGTTCAAGCGGAAGGTGCAGCGGTCCGGCCTCTACTCCGAGCTGCGGAAGCGTCGGTATTACGAAAAGCCCAGCGCCCAGAAGAAGCGGAAGCGCGAGGCGGCGATCCGGCGTGAGCGTAGGCGACAGCGGCGGGGGCGGCGCCCGGTATAGGGCTCTTCACCCACTGGCCGAGACGGTCCTCCCGCCAGGGAGGACCGTTTTTTTTGCCGCGCTATGCCACCCGCGCGACGAAGAGGTCGTCCATGGCCCGCCACGCCTCCAGCGGCACAGCACCCAGGTGGGTCCAGGCGAAGCTGATGAGGAGGCGGTTCCAGCCGTGGACCGTCCGTGCCTCGGTGGGCGTCAGCCGCGTCAGGGAGAGCATGGAGCGGCAGAGGTTCCCGTCCGAGGTGTACCCGAGTCGGTTGGCCACCTGCGCCACCGTCACCGCGCGGTCGGACAGCGCGTACGCCACCGCCATCGCACGGAACCAGCGCAGGTACGCGTAGGGCGAGGGGAGCCCCCGCCTGCGGAAGCGGGCCTTGAGGGCGCCCCGGGACAGGCGGCACGCCTCGGCCAGAGGGTGGAGGTCGTCGTAGTGCGAGGGAAATTCGAGCACCCTCCGACCGAAGCCGCGCAGGGCCGGGGGAAGCGGCATTCCCGCCACCCTGCCCAGGTCGCTCAGGGCCCGGTCCACCCAGGACACCTCCCACGCCTCGCGCCCCACGATCTCGCGGATCCGCCCGGTCATCCACTCGATGCGGGCCACACCCTGCGGCTCGCTCCGGCGCTCCTCCTCCCAGCGGGCGAGAAGCGCCGAGGACAGGACCAGAGAGGGGGGCATCCGGTCGGCCCGGGGGACGGCCGCGCAGCCGCCGTCGGCCTGCGTGCACACCACCAGGCGGGGATAGCCGAACGCCAGGGCTTCGTCGGCCAGCCGCGGATCCAGGACCACATCCTCCTCGGAGTGGCCCGCCCTGAGCAGGGCCGCCCGGACGTACGGATCGGAGATGTAGCCGATGATCATGACCTGCCCCCGGCGGTCGCGGACCGTGACTCCCTAACTTGGGCCCGCTGGGCATCTGAGGCCAGGGCGGGCGGAGCCTCAGCCCCGCCTGCCTCCGCTACCCTGGTCCCGCGGCCGAGGGTCCTCGGCGCTCATCAGGTCCCGGGCCACCCCGTGGAACTGGCGCTTGACCCAACTCCTCCACGAGGCCGGCGGAGGCTCGAGGGACTCGCCCTGCTCCAGCCGGTCCAGGAGCCCCTCGACCTCGGCCTGCACGGCCAGGAGCTTCTTCTTGTGGGACTTCCCCACCAGGTGCGTGATCCCGCCGAGCGCCGCGGTCCCGGACGCGAGCCCGATCAGGATACCCAGGGGAACCGCTGCCCCCGACGTGACGACGATGGCCGCGGCTCCGATCCCGAGGCCCAGACCCACGCTCCCTCCACCCGCCGCCGCTCCCGCGATGTTGTCGCCGCGCGTGCCGGGATCCACGACGAACTCCACCAGCACCGAGGTGGCGTCCACCTCCTCCAGATGCACCTCCACAGACTTGGCGGAGGCCACGAAGTACTTCCGCTGGGTGAAGCTCGCCGCGCGGGCGACCTGGGACGCCCAATCCAGAGCCGGACGGTACTGGAGGATGGCCGGGCCGCGCCGCACGTTCTGCAGGAGCTGGGTGCCCACGAAGAAGTCGTCGAGCATCGTGGCCAGTTCCTTGGCGGTCCCGGGGACCACGCGCGCCGCGCGCACCGAGGCTGGGCCGAACACCCGGTCCAGGATCCCGTCCGGGCGCCCGCCGGACCGCACTTCGGCGAGCGCCATGCGCACGTGACCCTCGCCGAGCCCCACTTCCTTGGCGATGCGGTACACCTCGGCCTCGGTGAGTGCGCCTTCACTCCCCTCGGACTCCGATCCGGCCAACTCCGCGGCGCGGCGGATCACCGCATCGAACTCGTGACGTGTGAGGCCCCTGCCCTTGCCCTCGCTCATGCGTCGCGCTCAGCGCCCGCTCAAGTGAACTCCTCTGGCGGCTTCTCCTTCAAATACTGCCGGAAGGCCTGCTTGTTGTTGCACTTCATGTAGGCCTCCTCGTTGGTGATCACCCCGGACATCATGTACTCGAGGATGTGCTGGTCGAGGAGCTGCATCCCATCCTTCTTCCCGGTCTGGATGATGGAGGGGATCTGATGGATCTTGTTCTCCCGGACCAGGTTGGCGATGGCCGAGGTGCCCACCATGATCTCCAGGGCGGCGCGGCGCCCCTTGCCGTCCTTGGTGCGCAGGAGCACCTGCGACACCACCCCCTTCAGGGACTCGGACAGCATGGCGCGGATCTGATCCTGCTGATCCGCGGGGAACACGTCGATGATTCGGTCCACCGTCTTCGGCGCGGAGTTGGTGTGCAGCGTGCCGAACACCAGGTGCCCGGTCTCGGCGGCGGTGATCCCCAGCTCGATGGTCTCCCGGTCGCGGAGCTCGCCCACCAGGATCACATCCGGGTCCTCGCGCAGCGCCGCCCGCAGCGCGTTGGCGAAGCTCTTGGTGTTGGTGCTGATCTCGCGCTGGTTCACCAGGCACTTCTTGTTCGGGTGCACGAACTCGATGGGGTCCTCGATGGTGAGGATGTGATCGGCCCGGGTGTCGTTGATCAGGTCCACCATGGCGGCGAGCGTCGTGGACTTGCCCGACCCGGTGGGCCCCGTGACCAGCACCAGCCCCCTGGTGAGCATGCAGAACCGCTTCACCGCCTCCGGGAGCCCCAGCTGATCGGCGGTGAGGATCTTCGACGGGATGGTCCGCATCACGACGCCCAACCCCTTCCGCTGCCAGAAGATGTTCACGCGGAACCGGGCCAGTCCCTCGATCTCGTACGCGAAGTCGTAGTCCAACCTGTCGAGGAAGCGCATGCGCCATTCCTCTTCCATGATCTCGTAGACCAGGGCCTCCATGTCCTTGTTGCTCAAGTCGCGGAACTTGAGCCTGGTCATGTGACCGTGCACGCGGATCACGGGGGGAGATCCGGTGGTCAGGTGGAGATCCGAGCCTCCCTGCTCGACGAGGACTTTCAGGAATTGATCGATCTGCGCCATAGGTCAGCTCACTGAGCGTCGGGAGGGTTCAGCTGTGCAGGGGTTCCAGGGTCCACTCGAGCTCGTTGCCCGCGAGGCGCTCGATGTGGAGCTCCCACCGGATGCCGGCATCGTAGGCGGGACGGCGATCCACGTCCATGGGCCAGAGGAGGAAGGCCACCGAAGCCACGTCCAAGGCGGTACTGGCCCAGCCGTCCTGGTTGCCGGTCAGATCCACGGTGACCACGTCGAAATGGAACGCACGGAGCGTCTCCAGCTCCGTGGCCCACTTGTCGGGATCCAGGGGCATCCGGAGGCTGAACGCTTCGTGCGCCGCGTCCTGCTCCGAGGCGTTGATGTAGATGCTCCTCCAGGAGGGTTCGAGGAGGAGGATCGGAAGGTGGGGAAGGATGTCGTGGCCCAGATCGTCCGGGGTGGCCGTGACGACGAAGCGGGCCGCTCCGGAGCGGGCCAGGAGCCGGATCTCCGACATGATCCCCGGCGACGGAGGCGGGAAGCGGTCCTGCAGGATGGAGCGCTCCTGGAACGGCCTGAAGAGGTACTCCAGGCCGGATTCGTCGGCGAGGTAGCGGACCTCCACCGGCGTCAC
>JBFYZE010000470.1:0-5464 GCA_041309665.1 Gemmatimonadales bacterium
GCGATCACGCGCAGGCCTCGGCGATCGGGTAGGACGGGGCGGCATGGGGAGCGCACGGCGGCCAGAGCCGGCACGGCGCACGAATAGCCCGCAGGAAGCGGGGACGTCAAGCGCAGCCCGCGCTGGCGGAGGCCCGCCTGCTTCCGCATTCTCCCTCACCGACCGGGGCGCGTCCGCGCGCCCGCTCCGACCAACGAGAGCATCCCCCTTCCGGACCCCACGCATGCAGACGCCGACCCGAGTGCCAAGCCCCCTGCTCCGCCCGGCATCCCTCGCCCTGCTGGCCCTGCTCGCCCTTCCCGTTCCCTCGGTGCGCGCCCAGGCCCCCTCTCCCGCCGGCCCGTTCCCTCCGGGCAAGAGCGTCGTGGAGGCGGACTTCGACGGCACCGCGCTCCAGCTATGGGCCTACAAGCCGGCGAGCTACAAAGGGGAGGGCTTCATCCTCCTGCTGCACGGCGCGTCCCGGGCCGCCGAATCGTATCGGGACAACGCCGTGGGGATGGCCGACGACTCGGGCCGCCTCGTGGTCGTGCCGCTCTTCGACCAGGAGCGCTTCCCCGAGTGGCGCTACCAGTTCGGAGGTGTGTTCCGCCCGGACAGCTCCTTCGCCGCCCCCGGGGAGCGCACGTATGCGTTCATTCCGCAGATCGTCTCGTACATCCGCACCCGTGAGGACAACGCTCAGATGCCCTACCTGCTCGCGGGGTTCTCCGCGGGCAGCCAGTTCGTGTCGCGTATGACGGTCTTCATGGACACCGACGCCGAGCGTGTCATCGCCATGGCCGGAGGGTCGGTGGTGTTCCCGACCCGGGAGCTGAAGTTCGGCCTCGGCTTCGGCGGGCTCCCCGACGAGCTCTCCAACGACGAGCGCATCCGCCGGTACCTGGCGCTCCCCATGACGGTCTATATCGGGACCAACGACACGGAGATGGCCCAGCTCCCCCAGGGAGACGCATACGCCCAGGGTGTCCACCGCTACTCCCGCAACATCCGCTGGTTCAACGAGGCCATGGACCTGGCTCATGAGCGGAAGTGGGAGTTCAACTGGCGCCTGGTCATCGCCGACGGGCCGGGGCACAGCCCGCACGACATGTTCTACCACCCGCAGATCCAGAACGCGCTCTTCGGGCACAGGGAGAAGTGACGCGGACCGCCTGCCTCAGGCGGGCGGAGGCGCCGGGTTCAGCACCTTCCACACGATGAGGCTCAGGTCGCCGATGAGGACCTCGGCGGCGTTGTCCACGGTCTGCCACCCCCGGTCCTCGTTCTCGTTGGTGTAGACGCACACCACGTAGTCGCGCATCCCCGCCTGCGGGGGATCGAAGATGGTCTTCCCCCGGGGGCGCTGGGTGAAGACGATGCCGCAGTCGTTGCGCGTGGCGCTCACCGACCCGGTCTTGTGGGCCACCACCACGCCGCTGGGGAGGTAGCGGGGGATCTCGTTGTACCCCCAGGCCTGCGTGCGGGCCATGCCGATCATCTGCCTGGATGCCTCGGCGGAAACGGCCTCGCCCTTGTACATGCTGGCGAACATCCGGGCGTTCTCCATCGGCGTCGTCACGCCCAGGCCCCACACCCGCGAGGAGTCGGGGTCGATGCTGGTCTGGCGACTCCGCGACACCTTGGCCCACAGGCGGGTGGCCGGGTAGCCCAGGCTGTCCATGCGCTCGTTGATCGCTCGGATGCCGAGCTTGTCCACGACCAGGTTCGTCCCGGTGTTGTCGCTCTGATTGATCATGAAGGTGGCGGCGTCCTTCACGGTGATCTCGAGGGGAGCGTCGAAGTGCTGCAGGATCCCCGAGCCGCCGACGCGGTCCACGTCCAGCATGACCACCGGATCGCTGAGCTTGATCCGGCCCCGCTCGACCTGGGTGAAGAGCTCGAGGAGCACGGGAATCTTGATGTTGCTGGCGGTCGGGAAGCGCTCATCCCCGCGGATGGACAGGGTCTCCCCGCTGGCCAGGTCGATGACGGCGACGCCCACCTGGCCCTTGTGCTGGGCGATCCGGGCGTCGAGCTGGGACTTCATGCCGGCCCAGTCGAGGGATTGGGCGCCGGCGATGGCGGGCGTGCCTCCCAGCGCGACGAGCTGCGCCCCAAGGGCGACGGCGAACATGGAGCAGACCCGCATGGTTGACCGAGCCTCCTGACGGTGTGCCGACGGCGATTCCTCGCCGGACAGTCTAAGGCCGCCCCGCGGGGACGCCATGGCCACCGGGCGCAGGCCCGTAGGCGGCCAGCGCCGCGAACGCCAGGTGGCGCGCCCGGGCCTCCTCCACCAGCCCCCGGAACTCCTCGCTGCCGTGGACCGACTGGGTGAGCGGATCGCCTTCGATGTACGGCGCCGCGAAGAACCCGCTCCGGATGGCGGTGGCCAGGTGCTCGAGGGTCCGCTCCTCGTCGCCCAGGAACGCGGCGAGGTGGACCAGGCGATAGTGCCGCTCGCCGTCCACCACCACCCGACGCTCCAGCGCGTCGAGCACCCTCGCCACCGCCTCCCGATCACCTCGGGCGATCCCGGCATACCCCCGGCCGAACTCGCTCCACACGCTCGCGGAATCCAGTGCCTCGCCCCGGCCGAAGGCCTCCAGGGCCTTCGCGGTGTCTCCCGCGTACAGGTGGATGACGCCTCGGTAGAACCACTCCTTCTCGTCGGGCGCGCGCCCCATGCGGGCCAGATGGGACTCCATGAGCTCGTGGGAGGCCAGGGCCCCGGCGAAGTCGCCCAGGTAGATGAGCGACTTGGTGATCTGGTCCTGCGTGCTGACCAGGTTCTCCAGGCTCCCGTCCAGCTCCTGGGCGCGCCGGTAGCGCGCCATGGACTCCTGGAACAGCCCGCCGTAGCGGAACACGTAACCCAGCTCGTCGTGGAAGGCCGGGGCGTCGGGGTGGCTCACGAGCCCCTCCTGGAGCAGATCTACCGATTCCTCCGACCGCCCTCGCTTGGCGTAGTACGACGCCAGGAGCCTCCGCGCCGGCGGATAGCCTGGGTCGAGGTCGAAGGCCCGCCGGATGGCCGCCTCAGCGCGTTCGTAGTGGGATCCTGCTCCCCCCACCCTGCCCGCCAGGTCCATGAGTGCGGAGCCGAGCTCGACGGCCGCCGGGGGATAGCCCCGGATCCCCTCGGGGAGTGCCTCGAAGAGCGCGACGCGCCCTGCCTCGTCCAGGCCGCCCCCCGACCTCCTGCCCAGGGCGCGGAGAAACGACACATGGGCCGCGGGACCCCCGGCGGCGGGCCAGGGGGCGATCTCCCCGGGCGCGCCACCGCCCGGCGCGAGCAACGCCAGGAGAACCTGTGCGGCGATCTCCCGCGGAGCGCTGGACAACTCCAGGGCGCTTCCCCTCAGGGCATCGGCGGACGCCACGTCCACGTCCCCGGCCTCGGCGCGCCACGACACCTCGAGCGACCCTTCCGGACCAGCAACGTCCACCCACACCACCACGTCGGCATCGTGGCGCGATGCCACCTCGGCCGCGGGCTCCGCGGGAGCCGTCCTCGGGTCACCGACGAGGCGGGCCAGCGCATGGGGACTGCGGGTGACGTGACGGGCAGCCTCCAGCGCCACCCCGGCGGCGAGCTCCGAGGCCGGGTCGTCGGCGCCGGGCATCGCACGGGTGAGGACGGCCACGGACGGGAGGCGGACGGCGGCCGTGTTCCGGCCGGCAGCGGAGGCCTCGGCGTGCGGGGTCTCCGACTCATGGGGCGCACACGCGCCAGCTGCCAGCGCCAGGAGGATGGCGGCGCATCTCGCGACCCGCCCGCGCGAGGTCACGAGGTCGTCACCTGCCGCGCGGCGCGCGGCTCCTCGGATGCGCCGATGAGGACCGTCCCCACCAGGTTGCCCATGACGTTCACGGTGGTGTTCCCCATGTCGATGAGCCGGTAGATCCCCCCCACCACCACGGCCAGCTCCAGGGGGAGCTTGAACGCCTCCACCATGATGAGCGCCACCACGAACCCGCCTCCCGGGATCCCACCCGAGCCGGCGGACAGGAGCCCGCCCATGAGCACGACGGTGAGGAGGTCCCCGGTGGAGAGGGGGACGCCGGCGGCCTGGGCAGTGAGCACCACCACCGCCGCCAGCATGACCGCCGTGCCGTCCTTGTTCATCTGGATCCCCAGGGGGAGGGTGAACGAGTGGATGGACCGGGGCACGCCGAGCCTGTCCGCGCCTTCCATGGCCAGGGGGAGCGAGGCCAGGCTCGACGTGGTGGCCACGGTGGTGGCCCACACCGTCCCCGTCTCCCTCAGGAACGCAGCGGGTCCGCGGGGGGTGAAGAGCGCGAGGAGCACGAGGTACAGCGCCACCATGAGGAGGTGCGCCGCGGTGACGCCGGCCACGAAGCGCGCCATGGGCCCCAGCAGCTCGGCGCCGTAGCGCCCCACCGTCACCGCCATGAGGGCGGCGATCCCGTAGGGAGCCACCTTGAGGATCAGGTCCACCACCTTGCGCAGGAGCTCGGCCAGGTCGGCGTAGAGGCCCCGCAGGCGGTCCCGGGGCGCAGCCGGGAGGTGGAGCGTGGCCACGCCCAGGATGAGCGCCAGCACCACCACCTGCGCCACGTTCCCGTCGGCGAAGGCCTTGAACGCGTTGCCGGGCACGAGCCCGAGGAGCACGTCCAGGAAGGAGGGCGCCTCCGCCAGCTCCGGCGCGCTCCCGCCCCGGAGGGTCATCCCCACGCCCGGCCGGAGCGCCAGCATAGCCCCGATCCCCAGCGCGAGCGCCACCAGCTTCGTGGCGACGAACCAGCCCGTGATCTTCCCGGTGAGCCGCCCCAGCGCGCCCAGGTCCGTGAGGGCCGTCACCCCCGCCAACAGGTTGAAGAAGACCAGGGGAACGGCGGCGAGGACCAGGAACCGGATGAACAGGTCGCCCACCGGCTCCACGACGGTGGCCCGCTCCCCCACCATCGCCCCGGCCACCGCTCCAACCACCATCCCGAGGAGGATGCGGGTGCCGAGCCCCATGCGCGTCCGCGGTGCGCCTTGGGACTTCACGCCGCGCCTCTCCGCGCCTCGACCCACTCCCGCACCAGCACCAGGAACCGGTCCACGTCCGACACGTCGTTGTACAGCCCCAGCGACATCCGGAGCACGCCCTTGCGGATGGACAGCTTCACACCGTTGGACGTGAGGTGCCGGTGCAGGTCGTTCATCACCGGATCGTCCGCCGTGTCGTGGTGGCCGCCCCCGCTCTGCCCCACCGCCACGATGTGCCCGAGATGGGGCCCCGGAGCGCCCCCCGCCACGGGGAGCCCCAGCTCGAGGAGCCCTTGCACGAGCCTCGCGGTGAGCGCGCGCAGGTGGGCTTCGATGCGGTCGCTGCCGATGGACGCGAGGAGCTCGAGGGAGGCCTCGGCGGCCTGGGCCCCCAGGTAGTTGTAGTTCCCCCGGTCGAAGCGCCGCGCACCAGCGGCGTAAGGAAGGTGGTCTCCCCCCGTCCGCGCCGTCTCGCCCGCCTCG
>JBFYZE010000471.1:0-5754 GCA_041309665.1 Gemmatimonadales bacterium
CACGCCCCCAGCGAGAGCGCCCACCAGAGCACCACGGTCTCTCCCTCGAGGCTGGGGATGAGGTGGTGGATGACGGGAATGCTCACGGCCACGTAGGGGATGTTGTCGATGAACGCGGAAAGCACCGCGGACATCCAGCAGATGAGCAGCGCGGCGAAGATCAGCGTGCCGTCGCTGCCAAGGCCGAAGGTGTCCCGGACCCAGAAGATGGCCGACTCCATCCCGGTCGCGATGGACGCGATGAGCCCTGTCTCCACCGCGGCGCCCACCACGATGAAGAGGAATACGAAGAAGGAGAGCGTGGGCCACTCGATGTCCTTCTCCAGGACCTCCAGGATGCCGTGGGCCCGCTCGTGCGCCGTGGGTCGGTGCGTGCGCAGGTAGAACCAGTCCTGCACGATCAGCGCCGCCGCTGCACCCACCACCGCAGGGACCGCGGCCGGCATCCCCGTCACGGAGTGTGTGAGGAAGCCGAGGAGGACGCCGGCGAAGATCGCCATCAACCAGCGGAAGAGGACGGGCTCGGCCAGGTGCGCGTGTTCGGCGGGCCCGGCCTCCAGCAGGTGCGCTGCGGCGTACTCCTTCCGGTAGTACCGCCCCATGTAGAACTGCAGCACCACCATCATGATGAGGACGGGGGCCGTGAGGTTGACCACGAACGCCATGAAGCTCAACCCGACGCCCGAGCCGATCATGATGTTGGGCGGGTCGCCGATGAGCGTGGCGGTCCCGCCGATGTTGGACGCCACCACCATCGGGAGGAGGATGGCCACCGGCGCCAGCCCGATGCGCTTTGCCATCCCCGTGGCCATGGGGGTGACGAAGACCACGGTGGTGACGTTGTCCAGGAATGCGGACGCCACCGCCGTGAACCAGGAGATCAGGCGTGCCGCCCACACCGGGTGCCCCTTGGTGCGGGCCAGGATCCTCGCCACCGCCCAGCCGAACGCGCCGGTCTGCTTGAGGATCCCAACGAGGGTCATCATGCCCGCGAGGAGGAGGAGCACGTTCAGGTCCAGCGCCCGCGCCGACGCCTCGAAGGTGATGAGCCTCCAGGGGGTGAGGTACGTCGTCATCCAGAGGAAGGCCGCGCACGCCATGGCCACCAGGACCCGGTGGGCCTTCTCCAGCGCGAGGAAGGCGAACAGCGCCAGGATCACGATCGCCACGATGCCCTGGGAGACAGGGTCCGTGGTGCTGGCCAGGTCGCCGGCTCCCTCGGAGGCCATCAGCGGCGCGGGGAGCAGGGAGAGGGCGAAGAGCGCACCGGGCCAGGCGCGGCGCAGCGACGATCGAGGCGGGGTCAGGATGGCCATCGAGCTGGATTCGGGGAGAGACCTTCCCTCCCGGGGGGGGGCACGGAAACCGCAACCCACGACGGTAGCAGCACGACCGCCCGGGAGGCAACGGCACGTGCCTGCCCATGGGGCCGTGCCGCTGGCCCGGCGTTGCTTCGCCCACCCCCTCCACGCCGGAAGGGGGCTCCGCTACTTTATCGCTCCGACTCCCAGCCTTACGGACGCACACCCATGGCCATTCCAGCCACCCAGATCCGCCGCGGCATGGCGATCATGTTCGATGGTGAGCCCTGCCGGGTCATCGAGTTCAACCACCACACCCCCGGCAACCTCCGCGCCATGGTGCACGCCAAGATGCGGAAGCTGAAGAGCGGGACCACGGCGGAGCATCGCTTCCGCGCCGCGGACTCGATCGAGACGGCGACGCTCGAGACCCACGACCTGGAGTTCATGTACAAGGCCGGCCCGGTGCTGCACTTCATGAACGTGGAGACCTTCGACCAGTACGAGCTCGACGAGGAGACGCTGGGGGACGCCGCGCCCTGGGTGTCCGAGGGGATGCGCATCGTGGCAGAGTTCTACGAGGGAAGCCCCGTGGCCATCGATCTGCCCAACGCCATGGTCTTCGAGATCGCCATGACCTCTCCGGTGCTCAGGGGCGCGACCAAGACGTCGTCCACCAAGCCCGCTACCCTGAGCAACGGGGTGGTTGTGAACGTGCCCGAGCACCTGTCCACAGGCGACCGGATCCGGGTGAACCCGAACACCGGCGAGTACATCGACCGGGCGAAGGACTAGCGCATCACCGAAGCGCGGTAGTCCAGGGGCGGCTTGCGGTCGCCCAGGAGGGGCCGGTACACGAAGTCGGCCCCCCTGCGCTCCAGGAACTCGGCCCGCACCTTCGCCAGCTTGGCCGCGTCGGAGTACAGGTCCACGGCGGTGAAGGCCATGGTCTTGGCCGCCACCATCATCCCCTTCACGCCGATGGACACCCCGTCCGCAGCCACGGCCTGCCAGGTGTGTGCGGCGGTCCCCGGCACCCAGGTGGCCGTGGACAACGTGCTCGTGGGGACGGTCCAGCTCACGTCGCCGGCATCGGACGATGCGTAGCCCTGCTCCCACTCGAACGGCTGGATCTGGCGCTCCGACCCCAGCGGGGGCTCCGCCGGGAGCGTCTTCTTCAGCGCCTCGGCGAACTCCTGATCCGCCGCGTCCCACGTCACGCCACCCACGGCCTCGAGGTTCTCGTACACCATCTCCTGGAGGGCGACGACGGAGAGGCGCTCGTACGCCCCGCCGACCACTTCGTACTCCACCGTGGTCCCGGTACCCGCCGCCGCGCCCTCGGCGGCCTTCACCAGGCGGTCGAAGATGGAGCGCACCATTTCGGCCTGGGGGTGGCGGACGTAGTAGTACACCTCGGCGTGGTCGGGCACCACGTTGGGCGCGCTCCCGCCGTCGGTGATGACGTAGTGGATGCGCGTCTGCTGCGGCACATGCTCCCGCATGAGGTTGGCCATGAAGTTCATGGCCTCGATCCCGTCCAGCGCCGAGCGCCCCCGGTCGGGGGAGGCGGCGGCGTGGGCGGAGACGCCCGCGAAGCGGAACATGGCGGACTTCACCGCCAGGTTGGAGCCGGGGCTGGCGGCGTTGCGGTCTCCCGCGTGCCACTGGAGCACCGCGTCCACGTCGTCGAAGAGCCCGGCGCGCACCATGTAGACCTTCCCCGATCCGCCTTCCTCGGCTGGGGTTCCGTAGAAGCGGATGGTGCCGGCCCGGCCCGTCTGCTTCAACCACTCGGCCGCGGCCATGGCCGCAGCCGCGGAGGCCGTGCCGAACAGGTTGTGCCCGCACGCGTGACCGGCCTGCTTGCCCTCGATGGGCCGACGTGTGGGAACCCGGTCCTGGTTGATTCCGGGGAGCGCGTCGAATTCACCCATGATCCCGATGACAGGCCTGCCGCTCCCGTACTCGGCGACGAAGGCCGTGGGGATCTCGGCGACTCCGCGCGTGACCCGGAAGCCGTAGGCCTCCAGCTCGCCGGCCAGCAGGGCGGAGCTCTCGGTTTCCATGTACCCGACCTCGGCCAGGTCCCAGATGCGCATGGCCACCTCGTCGAAGCGCTGCTGCCGGCCGTCGAGCCAGGAGGCCACCTGGGCCTTGGTCATCTGGGCGGGAAGCGCGCGCGGTGCGGCGGCGAGGCAGGCGAGGGAGACGCACGCGAGGAGCGAGGCGAGCGCCGCCGGGAGCGGACGGGAAGGGCGGGGCATGGGGTCTCCTGGGTCGGTGGTACGTCCCTCCATGTGCGCGCGCGGGGCTCCGGCGTCAAGTTCAAGGGGACCGCAGGACCCGAACCCGTACGCGCGAGAGCCCCATGAAAGCCCTAGCGGACATCCAGGTGATCCCCATCGGCGTCGGCGTGTCGGTGCGAGAGGAGGTGAAGCGCGCCCACGCCATCCTCGAGGAGGCCGGCATCCACGCACAGCTCCACCCCAACGGGACCAACGTGGAGGGGGAGCTGGCCGACATCTTTGCCGCCATCGTGAAGGTGCACGAGACGCTCCACGCCGAGGGCACGGCGCGCCTGGCCACCTTCATCAAGCTCGGCACCCGGGTGGACAAGGACGCCACCCTCGCCGGGAAGATGTTCAAGTAGGACATTGGATGGGCCACCCCGAAGGAGCTTCCGCCTGAGCACCGCCGTCCCCCGCGCCGCGCCCACCCCCCCGCCCGCGCCACCGCCGGCGGGTTCCGGGAGGGCCCTGGGCTTCACCCTCCTCGAGCTCGTGTTGGTGGTGGGCATCGCCATGGTCCTCCTGGGGATCGCGGCGCCCCGGCTCACCTACGTGAGCGGCCGCGTGGCGGTGGGAGAGGCGCGCTCCAAGGTGACCTCCTCCGTGGCCGCCGCCCGAGCGGCGGCGGTGCGCTTCGGCCGCGTCAGCTACCTGGTCCTGGATGCCGCCGGTGACCGCCTCCTCGTCCAGGTGGACACCTCGTCGCTGGGCGGGGGGCTTCCCGCGTCCCTGGGCGAGATCGACCTCTGGGAGGAGCTGTCGGTGAACCTGGGCTCGACGCAGCCCCTGCTCTGCTTCGATCCCAGGGGGCTGGCGGTGGCCGTCTCCCCCTGCACCGGCCAGGGAGCGGTGGTGCGCCTGCAGCGGGGCGAGTTCACCGACTCGGTGGTGGTGAGCGCCATCGGGAGGGTGGTGCCGTGACGCGGGGCGCCGGGGGCGGCTTCACGCTGGTCGAGATCCTCGTGGCCATCGTCATCCTGTCGCTGGGGGCCATGGCCTGGGTCGGGACGAGCCGGGTGGCCGCCACCAGCATGCGGGCGGCGGCGCTGGAGCTCCGCGCCGCGCAGCTCATCCAGGAGCAGGTGGAGCGCCTCCGCACCATGCCCGTGGACTCGGTCCGCGCCGGTTCGGCGGCACGGCCCGCCGGCGACGCTGTCTGGACGGTGGCGGACAGCGGCTCCTACCTGCGCGTGGAGCTGGTCGTGCGCGCCCGCCCCGAGGGCGGGCGCACCCTGACGGACACGGTCTACGTGTATCGGGCCCGATGAGCGCCTCATCCCGTCCCACCGGGCGCGCCTGCCGCCGCGGGTTCAGCATGGCCGAACTCATGGTGGTGGTGGCGCTGGGGGCGCTTCTCCTCTTCGCCATGCAGCAGGCGGTGATGACCCAGCGGCGGTACTGGAGCGCGCAGGGCGCCGCGTCCCAGCGGCACGAGTCCGTGAGGGTGGCGATGGCGGTGCTCACCGGCGTGCTCCGGGAGGCCAACCTGGCCAACGGGGACGCGGTGATCCTGGCGCCCGCCCGCGTCCGCGCCCGCATGCCCCTGGGGCTCGCCCAGGTGTGCGGCACCGACCTCACCGGGGACCGCCTCGGGCTGGTGGCGGCGGAGGGACGCTGGACGGCGCTCGCCGGCGACAGCGTCCTCGTCCGCCGTTCCGGCGGGTGGACCGCGGAGGCCGTCACCGCCGTCTCGGGCCCGGTGCCCCAGGTGCCCTGCGTGAGCGCCGGCGGGAGCGTGGCCCGCCTCGGGCGCCCGGCCCTGGACGCCCTCGCCGGCGCCGCCGCGCGCCCCTTCCGCTCGGTTGTCCTCGAGCTCGCCCCCGACGCCGGTGGATACTGGCTTTTCCGCGTGGACGGTGCCCAGCGAGATGCCCTGGCCGGGCCTTTGGACGCCACGGCGGGATTCGCCGCGTGGTACGAGGACGCGTCGGGCGCGGTGGTGGCCACTCCGGCGTCGGCCGCCCGCGTCGTCGTGCGCCTCGTGACGGCTCCGGCGTCCGGGACACCCGCCGGGAGCCGCCAGGACACGGTGACCCTCTCCTTCGGCGGGAGGAACCGGTGAGCGCGCGCCGGTTCCCGCTCACGGCGTGCACGCCCAGCGGCGAGGGCGGCTTCGTGCTTCCCGTGGCGCTCTTCGTCCTGGTCATCCTCGCCATGGTCAG
>JBFYZE010000472.1:0-12486 GCA_041309665.1 Gemmatimonadales bacterium
CTGGTACCGCACCGCGGCGGAGCAGCGCGCCGGCTTCGAGCAGGTCTATGCCTGGGCCGGCGAGCGCGTGGAGGCGCAGGTGGCCGGCGGGGCCCAGCCGGGGCCCTGGGGGGTGATCCTCGACGCCGACGAGACGGTGCTGGACAACTCCGTGTACCAGCTCCGGCGTGCGCGCCTCGGGCTCGGCTATACCCCCGAGACCTGGAACGAGTGGGTGCGCGAGGAGGCGGCGCCGGCGCTCCCCGGGGCGGTCGCGTTCCTGCGCAGGGTGAAGGCGCTGGGCGGGCGCATCGCCATCGTCACCAACCGGGACGAGGTGGTGTGCGATGCCACCCGGCGCAACCTGGCCGCGGTGGGCGTCGAGGCCGACGCGGTGCTGTGCAGGAAGCCGGGCCCGTCGGAGAAGGAGACCCGCTTCCGGGCTGTCCAGGAGGGTACCTCGGACGCGGGGCTTCCCCCGCTGCGCGTCCTGGCCTGGGTGGGGGACAACATCCAGGACTTCCCCGCAGGGAGCCAGGCGCTGCGCGACGCCGACCCGGCACGCCTCGCCGACTTCGGAGCGCGCTTCTTCGTGCTCCCCAACCCGATGTACGGGAGCTGGGAATCGAATCCGGAGCGCTGAGCGCGGAGTGGGCTCGGGTGGGCCGGTCCGCCGGTTCCGCCGGCCCCCGCGCCGGCGCGCGGGGCACTCCCCTTCTTCGGCGACCTGCTACCTGTCGGCGACGAGGAGCGCTTCCAGGACGCGGTCCGGAACCCTGAGGGCATGGGACCGCCGGTTGTCCTCACCCCACACCACGACGTGGGAACCCGACGCCGGATCCGGGAAGAGGGACTGGGCGAACTCCACCCGGCTGCGCGTCAGCTTCAGCGGCCGCGTGGCCTGGAGCACCGTGAACGGCGGCTCCCCCAGAAACGTGTACGCGAAGCTCAGGTACCACCTCCACACCGTGGTGACGTGAGCGACGGCCATGAGCACCGGCCGGCCGCGCTCGTCGCGTCCCCAGGGAACGGCGTTGGTCCCTCCCCCCACCGAGCCGACGGGGAACCTCAGCCCATCGGGGTACGTCCGGTGCGCCGAGAGCGGCCTGGACAGGTCGTCGGGGGCGTACGACAGGACCGTGTGTGGCTGGATCGAGTAGACGAACCGCAGCAGCCCGTCGCAGGTGGGCGGGAGGGGGCTCCAGTTCTTCTCCACCCTGCGCAGGTCCGGGGCCTGGAGCGCCGAGACGGTCAGGCCTCCGAGGGCGTCCGGAGAGGTGTCGGTGAACCTGGCGACGTGCAGCCGGCGCACCAGCGCGCCCGCCCGGGAGACGTGCAGGTCGTTGTAGACCACGAGGAGCTGGCTGTCGTGGAGGAGAAGCCTGGGGTCCTCGGGGCCGAGCCAGTCCAGCACCGAGTAGGTCCGCTCGCTGCATCGGACGGTCTCGTCCACGGGGAGGTCGAAGAGCGGCGCCACCACCTCCATCCCCACGGTGCCGTCGAGGTCGCGCCGGCGCGCCTTGGCGATGCGGATGGTTCCGACCCTGTCGCAGCCGCACGTGGGGGGGCAGCGCACCCGATGGGCCACCCAGTAGGAGCCGTCCTCCCCGGGGATGGGCAGGGCGGCCGAGTTCCAGAGATCGGTCCCCACGTCGCCCTGGGCGACGCCGCGGTCGCCGGGAAGCGCGCCAGGGCGGGCGAGGACGCGGGTGAGGGCGTATCCCAGGAGATCGAGGATCACGGCTCCAGGCCTGTCGGATCAGAAGCGGGCGAGCAGCTCCCCGAGGCGTCGGGAGCGCTCGGCCATGGCCTCCTTCTCGGTCACCAGCCTCTTCACGACGGCGTTCGTGTCGGCGCTTCCACGCACGGCGGTGAACTCGGCGGAACGCTCCTCCTCGGTCATCCCGAGCCCGTAGCCGATCCGGGCGAACGGACCGAACTCGATCCTGGAATCGTCGAGGATGGACGCGTGCAGCGCGCCGGCCGCCTCGTCGTGCGCCGAGAGCACCTCCTGCGCCTGCTCGCGGGTCATGGCGTCGGGCGCATGGCCGTGCTCCCGGGCGAACGCCGCGCATACGTACGCCCACTCGTCCTGCTCGTACAGAGCGGCGATGGCGGCCATTCTGTCGTCCAGGTCGCGCATGGAGCTCACCGACCCGGCGACGATGTCCGCCTCGAGCGCGCGCAGCCGCTCCGTGGGCATCAGGAGCCCCCCCACGTCGGTCCAGGCGAACGGCTCGACGAGCGCCGCGGCCACCCGAAGGGACCGTTGCACGTCGATCCACGAGGCGGCCGCCGAGGCGGCCGAGATGCGGTCCAGCACGCGGCCGTTCAGGTAGCGCGTCACCCCCTGCGCATAGAACCTGGCGCACCTCCTGAGCAGAAGCCGCTTGATGGTGACCCCGCCGTACCGCACGGCGGACTTCTCCTTCGGGGTGGTCTCGTGCAGCCGCTGAAGAACCGAACGGCCCGCGCGCATCTTCTCCACCGTGAACGGCGAGAAGACGCCGAAGGAGATCAGGTCCCGGCGCACCGGCGCCTTGCGCCCGTCCCGCTGCGGCCACTTCTCCCCGTCGCGCACGGTGCCCACCGAGGAGAGGTTCAAGCCCGGGATGATCTCCGACTGCCCGTCCACCTCGTGGATGTACGCGAACGGCAGATCGGGCGTGTTGATGTTCGTGTAGTGCTTGCCGAGGATCACGCTGAACGGTCCGACGTGCGTCTCGTGCAGGACGTAGGACAACGACCCGCTCTTGGTGCCGCGCTCGAACACGCCCTGATGGACGGGCCCGAGCTTGTACATGTGGTTGCTCTGGTTCGTCCCTGACCCGGCGTTGTAGAACGAGAAGCCTGCGGCGATGAGCAACGTGGACTTGTGGTGCGTGACCGTGTACGGCCCGGCGAAGATGGAGACCGCCTCGCCGTGGAAGCCCTCGCAATTGGCGAAGAACAGGGAGTTCTCCGCCGAGAACTGCTTGCCGAGCTTGCACGCCTGTCCCACGAACGCCTTGTCCAGCAGAACGCCCCCGGTGACGCTGGCGCCCTCCGCGATGACGAAGTGCCTGGCCTGCACGGCCTCGCCCACGGTGGTGGGGTGCTCGGCGCAGCTCAGGACCGTGCCGTCGTCCAGGAGCGTCGGACCGCGCACCACGGCGTGCGGCCCGATCAGCACGTTCCTGAGGACGCCGCAGTGGAGCACCCGGGCGCCGGCGCCCACGACGCCACGATCCCGGCGGCTCGCGGCGACGGCGGCGTCCACGAGACGCGCGAGCGCCGCGTGGAGCTGGGGGGAATGCCGCCGGAATGCCTGCAGATACGCCGTCTGCGCGGAAAGCTCCGGGAGGAGTCTGACCATGCGGCCGCCGCCCTCGTTGACGGTGTCCGTCTCGGTGCCTGCGCCGAACGCCGAGCCCGCCGCGGCGGTGAGGGCGGCGACGTCCTGGATCACCGCGCCGTCGCCGATGTCGTAGCGCGCCACCACGGAGCCCACCCGCGCGATGCGCACGTTCGCGCCCACGGAGCAGTCCGCCAGCGTCGCGTCGAAGATCCCGCACGGCAGCTCGGCGCCGTCCACGGCCGCGGACCCCGCGTTCGGGCCCACCCTCACGTCGCCCCGGAAGTGGGCCTCCCGGATGCGGGACAGGTCGGCCGCGGGATCGAAGGAGACCCTCGACCAGTCCTCGGCGGTGCATCCCTGGGCCGTGAGCCGAGCGACCTGCTCCTGCGTGGGGGCGTGCATGGGCGGTCCTGGGCGCGGGTCCGGCGTCAGAGTTGGGGCAGATCGAGGTGTTCGGCCTCGATGTCCTTGAAGTACTTCACCGTGCCCACCTTGAGCTCGTACGTGGCGTCCTCGTCGCACACGATCATGCCGTGGCGGTGCAGCTGGAGCTGGGAGACGGTCCACATGTGGCTGACGCCCTCCTCGACCGCTTTCTGGAGCGCGCGCGCCTTGCTGTGACCGTTCACCAGTATGATCACCTCGTGGGCGTCCATGACCGTGCCCACGCCCACGGTGAGCGCGGTCTTCGGGACCTTGTTCGGGTCGTTGTCGAAGAAGCGCGCGTTGGCGACGCGGGTGTCGTGGGTGAGCGTCTTGATGCGCGTCCGCGACGACAGGGACGAGCCGGGCTCGTTGAACGCGATGTGGCCGTCGGCGCCGATACCGCCCAGGAACACGTGGATCCCCCCGACCCTCCGGATCCGCTCCTCGTAGTCCTCGCACTCCTTCTCGAGGTCGGCGGCATTGCCGTTCAGGATGTTCACGTTCTCCGGATTGACGTCGACGTGGCTGAAGAGGTGGTGCCACATGAAGAAGTGGTAGCTCTCCTGATGGGTCTCGGGCAGCCCCACGTACTCGTCCATGTTGAACGTGATCACGTGCTTGAACGAGACCGTGCCCTGCTCATGCAGGCTGACCAGGTGTTGGTAGGTCCCGATGGGCGACGAGCCCGTGGGGAGCCCGAGCACGAAGGGCTTCACCTTGGTGGGCTGGAAGGCGTTGATCTTGGCGGCGATGGTGTGGGCGGTCCACTTGCTCATCGCCTCGTAGCTGTCGTGGATGAGGATACGCATACCGGATCACGCGTTGAGGGTGAGTCGTCGGGGGTATAGCGCGCCGGCGGCCTTCACGGGGTGGGTCCCTCGCCACCCACGAGGATGCGGCCGTCGGTGACCGCGCATCCCATCCCCTGGTCGTGGACGATCAGGGGGTTCATGTCCAGTTCCTGGATCTGTGGGCAGTCCACGACGAGCTGGGACAGCCGCTGCAGGCACTCCTCGATGGCGGCCGTGTCGCGGTGTGGACGGCCCCGCGCCCCGGTGAGCATGGGGAAGGCCTTCACCTCGTGCATCATGTCGCGCACGAGCTCGACGGGGATGGGGGCGATGCGGAACGCCACGTCCCGGAAGATCTCGACGAACAAGCCTCCCAGGCCGAACATCACCACCGGGCCGAACCCAGGGTCGCGCTTCATTCCGAGGATGACCTGATCGCCCTTGCCCGCCATGCGCTGGATGAAGACGCCGGTGATGCGTGCCAGGGGCTGATGGGCCCGGACGTTCTCCACGACGGTGTCGAATGCCGCCGGCGCGGCCTCGGGCGACTCGACGCCGAGCACGACGCCCCCGACGTCGAACTTGTGGACGACGTCGTCGGCCTCGACCTTGAACGCCACCGGGAAGCCCACCCGCTCGGCCACACCCGCTGCCTCCTCGGGCGACCGGGCGACGCCGAAGGGCAGCACGGGGAGGCGATAAGCCTCCAGCACCCGCATGGCGTCCGAAGGGGTGAGGTAGGGGCGCCCGGCGGCGAGGGCGGCGTCCAGCAGTGCGTGGGCGGTCCGGGTGTCCACGTCGGTGAAGCGCACGGCCGGGGTGAGCCGCCGGTCCTTCTCGGTGCTGAAGTCGTGCGCCCTCGCGAAGGCCCGGCACATGGCCTCGGGCAGCGTGTAGTGCGGGATGTCGCGGCGCCGCAGGATGGCGATTCCCGAGGCGACGTCGGTCTCGCCCATGAACGACGCGTACGTCGGCTTGTCGTACCCGGACGCGACGTTGCACACCTCCTCGGCGATGGTGTCGATGTCGGTCATGGACTGGGGCGTGAGGATGACCAGCGCACCGTCCACGTTCTCGTCCTCCAGCGCGCTTCCCAGCGCCACGCGGTAGCGGTCGGCGCGGGCGTCGCCGATGACGTCCACCGGGTTCTTGATGTTCGCCGTGGCCGGGAGCGTGCGCTTGAACACGTCCCGCGTGCGCGGGGAGAACGCCGCGAGCTCGAGCTTCTCGTGGATGGCGGCGTCGGTGGTGAGCACGCCCGGGCCGCCGGCGTTCGTGATGATGGCCACGCGACGCCCCCGGGGGAGGGGCTGGTACGCCAACGCGATGGCGTTGCTGAACATCTCCTCGATGGTGTGGCACCGGATTACGCCGGCCTGCTTCAGAGCGGCGTCCACGATCTCGTCGCTCGCCGCGAGGGATCCCGTGTGCGACGCGGCGGCCGAGGCTCCCTGGCGGGTGCGCCCGGACTTGAGCACGAGCACCGGCTTGCCCGCCTCGTGGATCACCCTGCGGGCGGCCTCCACGAAGGCGGTGCCGTCGGTCATCTCCTCCAGGTACATGAGGACGACCTTGGTGGCGGGGTCGTCCTTGAGCGACAGCATCAGGTCGATGTCGCTGATGTCGGCCTTGTTGCCGAAGGAGACGAACTTCGAGAACCCGATGCCCTTCGCCCACGCGTAGTCGAGCACCGCCGTGCACAGCGCACCGCTCTGCGACAGGAACCCGATGGAGCCTTCCCGGGGCATCCGGCGCGCGAAGGACGCGTTCAGGTGCACGTTGGGATCGGTATTGATGACCCCGAGGCAGTTGGGGCCGATGAAGGAGATACCCCACTTCTGCGCGATCTGCTTGATCTCCTCCTCGCGCGCCACGCCCGCCGGGCCGATCTCGCGGAAACCCGCGCTGATGATGATGGCGCCCTTCACGCCCCGCTGGCCGCACTGCTCCAGCGCGAGCTTGACCACGTTGCTGGGGAAGACGATCACCGCCAGGTCCACGGGATCGGGGATGTCGAGGACGTACTTGTACGCCTTCACCCCCGCGATGGAGCGTCCACCGGGGCTCACCGGGTAGATCGTCCCCTGGAAGCTGTCCTTCAGGATGTTGTGGAAGATGTCGTAGGGAACGGTGCCGGGAACGCGGGTGACCCCGACGACGGCGACCGCCTGTGGGTTGAATATGGGCTCGAGCCGGCTCGGGCTCGGGCCTGTGGAATCAGCCATGGCGCCTCCGGAGGGGGCGTGGGGGCTACTTCAGGTATCGTGCGATGAACTCGACAGCCCCTTCCACGGTCTGGACCTCACGGGCCTTGTCCTGATCCATCTCGATGTCGAACTCCTCCTCGAAGCCGGCGATCAGCTCGATGCTCGTGAGGGAGTCGGCGCCCAGGTCGAAGACGAAGTTCGACGAGGGGAGCACCTCGGCGGGATCAATGGACAGCACGTTGGCCACCACCTTCGTGACGCGCTTCTCGATTTCGCTGTGTTCCATCGAGGTCTCCTGTACCGCGAAAGCACCCGCCGGAAGCGGGCACCGTAAGGTCGGATCGAAGAGGGGTGCCGGTCGAGCACTCCATTCTGGAGCCTCGGCTGCCCCGCGGCAACGGAGACGCCGTCGCCGGCCCCCCGCGGAAACGCCCTTGCGCGTCCCGACGTAGGGGAGGACGTTTCGACTCGCCTCGCGGGGCGCCCCGGGGCGCCCTCCGGCCCTCTCCCCTGGAGCCCATCATGTACCGTCGGATCGTCGCCCTCGCGGCCGCGCTGGCCGCGCTCGCCATCCTCGTCCCGCCGTCCGCCCACGCGCAGAGTCGCCTGCTGCGGCAGCCGACGCTCTCCGCCACGCACGTGGCCTTCACCTACGGGAGCGACCTCTGGATCGCGGACCGGGCCGGCGGGTTGGCACGGCGGCTCACCAGCACTCCCGCGGTGGAGAGCGACCCCCACTTCTCCCCGGACGGGAAGTGGATCGCCTTCACGTCGAACCGGAGCGGGAACCCCGACGTCTACGTGGTGGCTGCGGAGGGGGGCGAACCCAGCCGGCTGACCTGGTACCCGGCTCCTTCGGAGGCACGGGGATGGACCCCGGACGGGACCAGGGTGCTCTACGCATCGTCCCGCGAGACCGCGCCCACGGGCTACAACCGCCTCTGGACGGTGTCTCCCCAGGGAGGCCCTTCCACGGTGCTTCCGGCCCCGTGGGCCCACGACGGTTCCTATTCACCCGATGGCCGGCGCCTGGTGGTGGACCGGGTGGACCGCTGGGACTGGGAGTGGCGCTCCTATCGTGGGGGGCAGAACACCCCGCTCACCATCCTCGACCTCAACACCCTGGACGAGGTGCGCATCCCCAACGAGCGCACCACCGACCGGTACCCGGTCTGGCTGGTGGGCAAGATCTGGTTCGTGTCCGACCGCGACTGGGCCATGAACGTCTGGTCCTACGACGTGGCCACGCAGGCCCTGGAGCAGGTCACGCGCTTTGCCGATGCCGAGGTGAAGTGGCTGAGTGGCGGAGCTGCCGGGCTGGTCTTCGAGCAGGACGGCTGGATCCACACCATGGACCCCGCCACAGGCCAGACACAGCGCCTGGACATCGAGGTGCAGGGCGACTTCCCGTGGGCCGAGACCCGCTGGGAGGACGTGAGCCGCTCGGTGACCACGGCCTCCCTGTCCCCCACCGGGAAGCGCGCGCTCATGGAGGCCCGGGGCGAGATCTTCACGGTTCCGGTCGAGTCCGGGAACGCCCGCAACCTGACCCGGAGCTCGGGGGCCGCGGACAGGCAGCCGGTTTGGTCACCCGACGGGAAGGAGATCGCCTGGTTCAGCGACTCGGGCGACGGATACCAGCTCCTGGTGGCGCCGCAGGACGGCCTCGGTGAGCCGCGCCGCATCTCCATCGGCGAATCGAAGATGGCCTGGGAGACCACCTGGTCCCCCGACGGCAAGCACATTGCGTTCGTGGACGACGACGCGCGCATCCGCGTGGTGGACGTGGCGGCGGGGAGCATCCGCACCGCGGACGCCGCGGCCACGGTCCTCGACCGTGGAGGGCTGGGCATCACCTGGTCGCCGGATTCGAAGTGGCTGGCGTACGCCAAGAGCTTCCCCAACAACTTCCGGCGCATCGTGGTGTGGTCGGCGGAGTCGGGCGGGGTGACGCCGCTGACCGACCCCATGGCCGACACCCAGTCCCCCTCCTTCGACCGGGACGGCAAGCACCTCTACTTCCTCGCCAGCACCGACGTGGCGCTCGGGTCCGGGTGGGCCAACACCAGCTCCATGCAGGCCGACCCCACCTACGGGGTGTACATGCTGGTGCTCAGCGGGGACGGCAGCACGCCCTTCCCGCCCAAGAGCGACGAGGAGAACGCGCCCCCCGCGCCCAAGCCGGACACGGCGGCGGTGCAGGTCCGCATCGACTTCGGCGGAGTGGAGCGGCGCATCCTGGCGCTTCCCATGCCCGTACGGAACTACCAGATGACGCTGGCAGGCCCCAAGGGGACGGTCTTCGTCGGCGAGGCCGGCGAGGCCCAGCAGGGTGCCCCCCCCGGGATGACGGTGCACAAGTTCAGCGTGAGCGAGCGCAAGGCCGACGTCTTCGTTCGCGGCGCCAGCGCCGTGAGCGTGTCCAAGGACGGCGAGAAGATGCTCTTCCGCTCGGGCCAGCAGTGGCGCGTGGTGGGGACGGCGAAGCCCCCCGAGGCCAGCGGTGGGAACGTCACGGTGGCGCTGCGCACGCAGCTCGACCGCGCCGAGGAGTGGCGCCAGATCTTCGACGAGGCGTGGCGCTACGAGAAGGACTTCTTCTACGATCCCGGGATGCACGGCAACGACTGGAATGCCGTGAGACGCCGCTACCAGCCCCTGGTGGAGCACGTGCGGCACCGCTCCGACCTGAGCTACATCCTGGACCAGGTCAACGGCGAGATGTCGGTGGGGCACTCCTTCGTGGGAGGCGGCGACCACCCTGCGGTGGACACGGTGCGCGTCGGGCTGCTGGGTGCCGACCTCGAGGTCTCCCAGGGCCGCTGGCGGATCTCGCGCATCTACACCTTCGAGAGCTGGAATCCTGGTCTTGCCGCGCCCCTGGACCGCCCGGGGATGCGGGTGGCCGTGGGTACGTTCCTGGTGGGGGTGGACGGTGTGGAGCTCACCGCCGACGAGGACCCGTACCAGGCGCTGGACGGCACCGCGGGACGGCAGACGGTGCTCCACCTGAACGATCGGCCCACCATGGACGGCGCGTGGACCGAAGTGGTGGAGCCGCTCCGCTCGGAGGGCACGCTCCGGCAGCGGGCATGGGTGGAGGACAACCGTCGCAAGGTGGACGAGCTCTCCGGAGGGCGGTTGGCCTACGCCTGGATCCCCAACACCGGTCAGCCCGGGGTGGTGTCGTTCAACCGGTACTTCTTCGCCCAGCAGGACCGGGAGGGGGCGGTCATCGACGAGCGCTTCAACCAGGGCGGGCTCCTGGACGACTACATGGTGGACTACATGACCCGGACCCTCCGGGCCGCCCTCACCAACGAAGCTCCCGGCGGGCGCCCCATGGCCCTGCCGCAGGGCGTGCTGGGACCCAAGGTGCTCCTCATCAACGAGCTCGCGGGCTCAGGGGGCGACTACTTCCCCTGGGCGTTCCGCCAGCAGCAGGTGGGGCCCCTGGTCGGGACGCGCACCTGGGGCGGCCTGGTGGCCTCTTCGGTGCACTATCCGATGGTGGACGGGGGCTTCCTCACGGCCCCGAACAGCGCCGTGTTCGACCCCATCAACAACCGGTTCGTGGGGGAGAACGAGGGCGTGCCGCCGGACATCGAGGTCGTGCTGGACGCGAAGTCGGTGGCGGCGGGCCGCGACCCCCAGCTCGAGCGCGCGGTGCAGGAGGCGCTCCGGCTCCTGGAGGCCCAGGGCGGAGCGAAGCCGGTGACGCCGCCGCCCTTCCCGCGCCCCTCCAGGCGGCCGGGGGGGAGGTAGCCCTGAGCACGCTCCTCCTGCACGGGTTCACGGGCTCGTCCCATACGTGGGGCTCCGCCGTCCTCGACGGGCTGGCGGCGGCGGTGGGGCCGCCCGTGCTCCTGGACCTCCCCGGGCACGGGCGGCACGCGGGGGACGAAGCGCCCTGGCGCTTCACCTTCGAGGCCGTGGAGGCGGAGATCGACGCGCTTTCCCGGGGGGAGCCGGTGGACCTGGTGGGGTACTCCATGGGCGGGCGCTTCGCCCTCGCGTACGCGGCGCGGAACCCCGAGCGGGTGCGCCGCCTGGTCCTGGAGTCGTCGTCCCCGGGGCTCGAGGCCGAGGAGGAGCGCTCGGAGCGGAGGACGTTCGACGAGGAGCTGGCACGGTTCATCGAGAAGGAGGGGATCGAGGCCTTCGTCGAGCGCTGGGAGGCCATGGAGCTGTTCGAAAGCCAGGGTGCCCTCCCCGCCGACGTGAGGGCGAGGCACCGTGCCCGGCGGCTCCTCAACCATCCGCGCTCGCTGGCGGCGGCGCTGCGCGGGTTGGGCACGGGGACCCTTCCGTCCTACTGGGGCTCGCTGCCGGGGCTGCGCGTGCCCGTCCTCGTCCTGGTGGGGGCTCTGGACCGGAAGTTCTCGGCCATCGGCACCCGGATGGTGGAGCTCCTCCCCGACGCCCGGCTCGTCCAGGTCGCCGGCGCCGGGCACGCCGTCCACCTGGAGCGGCCCGACGCCTGGCTCGGCGCCGTCCTGGGCTTCCTCGGCGGCGCGGAGGGCGCTCCATGAAGCGTGCGGCGTGGCGGATATGCTCCCGTATGGCGTCGGGGGTGGTGGGCCTGGTCCCCTGGTGGGGCGGCGTGCCGTGCAGCTCGGCGAGGAGATCCTCCTCCGCGTCCTTGAAGTCGGTGGTCCTCGTGGAGTTCCCCAGGCAGGGGTTGCACCCGGTGTTCACGCCCGAGCGCATGGGCGACCTGCTGGCGGGCCGGGGCAAGACGTAGCCGGGCCGCCCAGGAGCCTCCGGGGTGGCGGAGCGGGGCCGAATCCCTTTTCGTCAATGCGGCCTCCGACCCGGAGGCCTCGACTACCCGACCGTGAGGAAGTCACAGCCATGAGCATCGTGTACCTGAATGGCCAATACATCCCGAAGGAAGAAGCCTTCATCTCCGTGGACGACCGGGGGTTCCTCTTCGGTGACGGCATCTACGAGGTGACGGCGGCGTACCGCGGGAAGCTCTTCCGCTGGCCCCGGCACGTCGCCCGCGCCCAGAAGGGGCTCTCCGTGCTGCGCATCGACCTCGATCCCGCGAAGCTGGAGGAGGTGCACCTCCGCCTCCTGGCGGAGAACGACCTGGCGAAGGCGCCGGTGAGCTACATCTATCTCGAGGTCACCCGGGGCGTGGCGCCCCGGACCCATGCGTTCCCCGCGGTGACCCCCACACCCACCGTGTACATGTTCGCCGGGGAGTACCACCGGCCCGCCAGGGAGCGCTGGGAGAAGGGGTTCGCCGCGGTCACCGTCCACGACCAGCGCTGGGCCCGGGCGGACGTGAAGACCATCCAGCTCCTCCCCAACATCCTCGGGAAGCAGGCCGCCGTGGACAGCGGCGTGGACGAGATCGTCTACGTGCGGGACGGCATGGCCATCGAAGGGGCGCTGAACAACTTCTTCACGGTCTTCGGCGAGACGGTGGTGACCCACCCCACCTCCAACCAGATCCTCCCCGGGATCTGCCGGGAGGTCGTCCTGGAGCTCTGCCAGCGGCTCGGGTACAAGGTGGAGCACAAGGCCATCACGGTGGCGGAGATGTTCAAGGCCGACGAGGCCTTCCACACCGGCACCCTCACCGAGGTGAAGCCGTGCGTGCAGGTGGACGGGAAGCCCATCGGGAGCGGCAAGGTCGGCAAGGTGACCCGGGCCCTCTTCGACGCCTTCCTCGCCGAGACGGAGCGGGCGTAGCCGGTCGAGAGCGCGAGGTGGGGCCGAGAAGGGGAGGGGGGGG
>JBFYZE010000473.1:0-4117 GCA_041309665.1 Gemmatimonadales bacterium
GTGACACGGTGGGTGGACGGCTACGCCATCCTCCTCCAGCCCGGGCAGACGGTCACCGTGCAGCTCGTGGCCGACTTCCCGGTCAGCTTCACGCGGTGGGTGGGGAACGCCTATACCGAGGGGCACTTCGGCGTGCCCGCGGGGGGGTCGCGGACGTTCACCGTGACCCAGCCGGCGGGGAGCGCGGCGTTCCACTCGTTCAACGCCATCTCCGGGCAGGACCGAGGCACCGGGAGCTACACCATGACGTTCAGCGGCGCGGCGCCCGCGCCGCCGTCCCCGGTGTCAGGCGCGGCGCGCGCGGAGCCGCCGGTGCTGCGTCTGCCGACCGGACGTTAGCCGCGGGCCAGGGAGCGTGGCGGACGCTGCTGCGGTGGGGTGACGAGGGCCCACCCGGGACACCGGGTGGGCCCTTCGTCTTCAGGGTGGCGGAACGACGCCGCTGCGGCGCCGCACCTCCGCCACGAGCGCGAGCCCCACCAGCCCCAGCGCCGTCATCGCCCACGCCGTGCGCACGATGAGCGCGTCGCCGGCGTAGCGGTCCGCGATCCCCACGAGCGCCCAACCGACCACGAAGGGGAAGAGCCACACGCCCCTGCGGATCACCATCAGCAGCCCCAGCGACGTCGCCGCCGCCATCATGACGACGGACCAGGTCCGGTCGGGGATCCCCCATCCCCCCCACCCGAGATACGTCAGGTACTGGGCCGCGTTGGCGATGACCGCGACGGAGACCCAGGCCAGGTAGAGGCCGAAGGGCCAGGCGCCGAAGGCACGGTCCGCGAGCGACACGCCGGGCCGGTGGGCCCCCACGCGCTCCCCCATGGCGACGAGGCAGGCGAGGAGCGCCACGATCAGGGCCATGGCGGTGCCGAAGAGGGAGAACGAGAAGGCCACGACCCACCCGACGTTCAGCGCTCCGTTCACGAGCCACCAGGGTCCGACGCGCTCCACGAACCCGCTCCTGCGCTGCGCGGGGAGCGCCTGGTACACGGTGAAGGCCAGGAGCCACAGGTAGATCAGGCTCCAGATCCCGAACACCCAGCCGGCGGGGAGGAAGTACGACGGGTAGCGGTTCGCGACGACGCCGATGGACTCGCCGCTCAGCGCGCCCGAGCCCGCCAGGGCATTGGCCGCGAGCACGACGACCAGGGTCACCGCGTTGACGATCTGCCAGAGCATGGGCGTCACCAGGTCCTCCCCAGCGAGAATTGCACGGTGAAGTCGTTCGAAGGCCCGCGCGCCGGAACGTCCTCCTGCAGGGCCGCCTCCCAGCGCCACCCGCCCCGGGCGTGCCCCACGACGCCGCACACGAGGTTGGTGGGGGCGCCGTCCACGTCGTGGTCGCCGAAGTCGCGGAGGAGCTGGGTGGAGCCCGTGAGCTGGGCCACCACGGACAGTGTGGCGCTGAGCGGCCGCTCGACCCCGAGCATCCCCACCCACTGGCGGGTCCGCAGGACGCCGGCGAGCTCCGGTGAGCGGCGCACGGTGGTGCCGCCCGCGAGCGCGTGGACGTGCCAGCTCCCGAGCGCGGCGCGGCCCATGAGCGTGAGCGCCCCGTCGGCGCGCTCCGAGCCCACGGTGTTGTCCGCGGTCGGGATGCGGAGCTCCGCCTTGATAGCCAGCGCGCGGCCGCCGTCGGCTGAGGCGAGGAGGCCTGCCTTGGCGAAGAGGCGGACGTCCTCCAGCGTCGGCACGCTCCGGCCGGGGATCTCCACGAGGAGCCTCCCGTCGCCGTCGCGGAGCCGCTGGCCGTAGGCGTCGCGCGGGTAGTCCCGGCGTCGGCGGTCCCCCACGCGGATGAGCTTGTGGAACGCCAGGACGCCCCCGTCCAGGAAGCCGCCCCCGGTGCGCTCCAGGGTGGCCCGGGCTCCCAGCTCCAGGCGGTCGGCGACGCCGACCCGCACGGTGGCCGCCGTCACCACGCGCTCCAGGTCGAGGAAGACGTTGGCCACCGCCGACGAGTCCTGCTCCCAGATGCTGGCGTACCCCACCCACACGTCGGCGCGCACGGCTCCCCTCGGGGTGAGCGTCACGCCTTCCACGGCCGGGGTGAACCCCAGCCGCTGGAGGGGCGCGCCCTCCTCCGAGGTGAGGGGGCCGAGGGGCTGGGCGGCGAGCGCGCCCGCGTAGGCGAGGAGGACGAGGGCGGCGGTCAGCGCGTCGGCGAGGCGTGGCATGAGGGAAGATGGGTTCCGGGACGCCCCGGGGGGAGGCGGTGGCCCTCCGGAATCGACCCGAACGTCCTCGTCCATGCGCGCGACGCGAGCGAGGAAGAGAAGCAGCGCCGCGGCTTGGATGGCCGCGCTCTGGGAAGGCCGGCGGGGGAGGCTGAGCTACCAGGTGCTCCGGGAGTGCTGCGTGACGGCCTCGGCGCCATTCCACCAGCAGAATCGCCGTCCTGCCTGTGCCGCACCTCCTCTGATCACGGATTCAGCCCCGTGAAGACGATTCCCAGTCTCTCTTCCAGCGCGCTCTGCATCTGCTCCACGGACCCGCCCCGCACGAGCCACCTCACCAGTGTGTCGAAGATGGCGATGGCGACGAGCGACGAAGCCTGCTCGCTGCACACGTCGGAGCGGATCTGGCCCGCCGCCTGGCCCCGGGCGACCACCTGGCGGGCCACGGCCTCCAGGTTGGTGATGGGCGGGTCGGCGGGGGCCTTCTTCGCGGCCATCACGGCGTGGGCCTCCCGCATGCTCTCGAAGATCACGAGGCGCGCGAACTCGCGGTGGCGCACGCCGAGCTCGGCGGAGAGGCGGGCGACGCGCTTGAGCTGGTCGAGCGGGGTCCCGGTCCAGCTCTCCACGGGGCCCAGCTCGCTGGTGATGCGGCGGGTCCAGGCGTCGGCGATGGCGGAGAGGAAGGCCCGCTTCCGCGGGAAGTAGTTGAAGACGGTTCCCTTGGCCACATCGGCGCGCTCGGCGATGGCCTCCACCGTGGTGGCCTCGTAGCCGCGCTCCGCGAAGAGGGCGAAGGCCGCCGTTGAGATGCGCTCGCGCGTCTCGATCTTCTTGCGCTCCCGGCGCCCCAGGGGCATGGGGCGCGGGGGGTGTCCGGTCGGGTCCATCACACGCGGGTGTAGCGAGGGCCTTCGGTCCAGAAAATGACCATGGTCAATAATGACCATGAGCCACGCTCGGGGGCAATGGCATGGTTCGGCTACCAGCTCCTCCGGATCCCGACCCCCAGCGTGAAGTCCACGGCAGGCGTGTTCGGGGGGATGTCCTCCTGGAAGCTCACGTCCCAACGCCATCCGTCCCCGAGGCGCCCCGCGGCGCCGAAGACCAGGTTCACGGGCCACCCGTCCAGCTCGGGATCGGCGAAGCCGCGCAGCCGGGGCGACGCCACGGAGAGCTGGGCGACGCCGCTCACCCAGGAGGCCAGGTTGCGCTCCACGGCGAGGTCGGCGAAGAAGGAGCCGTCCCGGAGCATCCCGTCGTGGTTGGGCGCCGCGCGCGCCGTGGCTCCGCCCACCGAGCCGTGCACGTGCCACCGGGTCCACGAGGCACGCCCCAGGGCGGTGAGCGACAGGTCCGCGCGGCGCTCCCCGTCCGGGTCGTCCTGTGCCGGGAGGCGCACCGTGCCGCGCAGGCTCACCAGCCGGCCGCCGTCGGGGCGCTTCCACGCCTGCCACTTGGCGAAGAGGCGCACGTCCTCCAGCGCCATGGTCCGGCGCGGCACGTCCAGGCGCACCCGGCCCGCGCCGTCGCGGAGCGTCTGCTCGTAGACGCCGAACGGGTACTTCTCCCGGTTCCCGTTCCCCAGCCCGAGGCGCGTGTGCCACCCGGACACGAATCCGTCCAGGATCCCGCCGCCCGTGGTCTCGAAGGAGACCCGCGCTCCGAGCTCCACGCGTTCGGTGGCGCCCCAGCGCACGCCCGTCGCCGTGGTGAGCCGCTCCATGTCCAGGAAGAGCTCGTGGGTGGCCGCCGAGTCCTGCTCGAAGATGTTGGCGTACCCGAGCCAGAGCTCGGCCTGGAACCTGCCGTCGCCCACCAGGTCCGCGCCCTCGGACGTGGGGGTGAGGGACAGGCGCTGCAGCGGCGCGGCCTCCTCGGTGGTGAGCGGCCCGAAGAAGAGGCCCGGGGGCGCCGCCGGGGACCGTGCGGACCCG
>JBFYZE010000474.1:0-2827 GCA_041309665.1 Gemmatimonadales bacterium
AAGCACATGGGTCGGGCGGTCGTCGTGCTTCGGGCCTCGCTTACGGCGCCGCCACGTCCGAGCCCCGGCGCCCATGTCGCCAGCGAGAGGGCGCGCCGGGCGCCCTTCACCCGGGAGGCCATCTTCCGGCGACCGCTCGGTCCGGGGACCATCCGGGTCGGGCGGTCGTTGTACTGTTCGAGCCCGCGGGTCGGCTGCGCCCCGGGGCGTGTCGCGGAGGGAGACATCGGCGCGGGGGTCCGGGCGACCCCGCGCCGCTAAGCGAGGCCAGGATCCACTTGGACGCATGACCAGCCGGCCTCCAGGCCGAGCGGTCTCCCGGAGCGACACACCCCGGGGCGCAGCCTCCCTCCCGCGCTCAGCGCCCCAGCCGCACCTCGAGCACGCGTCCCTTGCGCACCAGGGTGAGGGGGAGGGCACCGGACGCGCGGATCAGGCCGCGCCGCAGGTCGGCGATGGAGAGGAGCGGGGTGCCGTCCACGTGGGTGAGGACGTCTCCGGGCTGCATCCCGGCCTGCGCCGCGGGCGTCCCGGGCGCCACGTCCACGACGAGCACGCCTCCCTCGACGCCGAAGTACTCGGCCAGCTCCGGGCGCAGGTCCACCACCTCGGCGCCGGCGGCCCGGGTCTCACCGAGGACGTACGGAACCGTGGGCCGGAATTCGACGAAGGGTGCGGCGCTCACGCCTGCGGACCAGGTGAACGGCAGCTCGCGCTCCATCGCGACCCTGAGCGAGTCGCGGAGGGAGTCGGCGAAGAACCAGAAGCCGAGGGGTCGGGCCGCCTCCGGCGATGGGAGGCCCGGCGCCGCGGGGGACGCGGGCACTCCGAACCGCTCGATGACGACACCCTGGTCGGGACCGGCACGGCGAAGCCGGACCACGCGCTCGCGCGCCAGATCCTCCATCATGGAGTCGGCCGAGATGTGCAGCTCTGAGATGCGCTGGCGGAGCCCCTCGTCCTCGACGATGCGGATGCGGAGCGAGTCCATGGCCAGGTAGAGGCGCTCCACGACGGAGTCGGGCATCACCGTGACCTTGAGCATGCCGGGCTCCACGTGCTCGGGTGGACGCCTGCCGGCCACGAGGCGGAGGTCTCGGCGGCGCCCGTCGCGCTCCACCACCAGCTGCACCGCATCTCCCGGGCGGAGCGGTGGGGCGCCCTTCTCGAACTGCTCCTCCCACGGCCTCCCGTTGATGGACACCAGGACGTCCCCGGCGCGGATCCCCGCCCCCGCCGCCGGGCTCCCCTCTCGCACCTCCACGACCTGGCTCGTCGTCCGGATGCGCAGCCCCTCCTGCGACTTCGTGGTCTCGTAGGAGACGCCGATCCACCCCCTCGGCTCCGGCGGAGGCGGGGGAGGCGCCACCACCTGCGCGGCCATGGGCGCCGCTGCGAGGCCGAGTGCGAGGGCGAGGGCGAGGGTGCGGAGGGCGCGGGTCATGTCAGAACCAGTTGTCCTGTCTGTTGGAGATGCTCCGGAGCGTGGCCTCCCGCTCGGCCATGGTGGAAGCCAGCAGTCCGTTGAGGAACGGGTCGGCTGGGGCCTGGCGGACGGCCGCCTTACCGGCGTCCACCCGGTAATCGAGCGCGGCGAACCGGGAGCTCGGGTCTCCGATCACGTCGCTCCCGCCCTGGGCGTCGAGGAGCTGGCGGTAGCGCGTGAGCGCGCTGATGTAGTTGGCCTCCGCGATGCGCACGGCGGCGGCGGCGTCGTCCACGTCCTGCGCCGCCGTGAACTGGGCCGCGCCGTCGGCGGGCGCCGACGCGGTCTCGATCTCGGTGGCCGGGCGCCACGCGATCCCGGCGCCCACGGTCGACCCTCCGAGGAAGAGAGCGCCGGCGGCGGCGACGCGCATCCACGCAGGCGTCTGCGCGAGCGTCAGGCGCTGCATGAGCCCGCGGTGCTGCACGAGGCCCTCGGCGCGGAGGCGGTCCTCGAGGACCTCCCAGTCCCCCAACGGGGGCCGGATCTCGGGGAGGGACGCCAGGGCCTGGGTCTGGGCGCGGAGCGCTTCCAGCTCCGACGTGCACGCCAGGCACGTGGCCAGGTGCTCGCTCTCCTCCGGCCCGGGGGCCTCGTCCACGAGACGGGCCAGCGCTTCCCTCGTCAGATGCTCCATGCTTCCGCTCCTCGTTCCTGCGCGGTTCCGTCCAGCGCCGAGAGCAGGTCGCGCATCTTCGCCCTCGCCTTGAACAGCTGGGACTTCGACGTTCCCGGGGCGACGCCCAGCGCGTCGCCGATCTCCTCGTGCGTGTAGCCCTCCACGTCGTGGAGGATGAGCACCTGGCGCATCCCGTCGGGGAGCGCGTCCAGGGCCCGCTCCAGCCGGCGCTGGAGGAGGGTGTCCCCACCCCGCGGCCCCACCGGCACGTCGGTGGGGAAGGGGGCCTCCTTCCTTCTCCGCGTCTCCGACCTGCGCCGCCCCTGCAAGGCCGAGTTCACGGCCACCCGGTGCAGCCAGGTGGAGAAGCGCGCGTCGCCCCGGAACGACGGAAGCGCGCGCACCGCGCGGATCCATGCCTCCTGGGCGTAGTCCTGGGCCGTCTCGTCGTCGCCGGCGATGCGGCGCACCACGGCGAACACCCGGGGTGCGTACCTGTCGTACAGGGCCTTGATGGCCCTTGCGTCGCCGGATGCGGCCTGTCGAATCAGCTGGCCTTCCGTCATGCCCCTCGCCGAGGATGGGGTTCTCGACACATTGGATGGCCTGTGGCTTCGGGACGGTTGCCTGGGTCCCGGTCGGCACCTAGTCTCGGGGCTCCGGTGCCCGGGGGGACGTCCCGGGACTCCTACCCGAGCCCGCATAGCCATGATCCACGTTCC
>JBFYZE010000475.1:0-3937 GCA_041309665.1 Gemmatimonadales bacterium
CGCTCGGAGATCATGGGCCAGGGATCGTCCTGGAGCTGCTTGATGCCCAGGCTGATCCGCTTGTTCTCGGCGTCCACGTCCAGGACCAGCACCCCCACCTCCTGGCCCTTCTGCACGACCTCGGAGGGGTGCTCGACCCGCTTCGTCCAACTCATGTCGGACACGTGCACGAGCCCGTCGATCCCCGGCTCGATCTCCACGAACGCACCGAACGACGTCAGGTTCCGCACGATCCCGCGGAGGCGGGTGCCCGTGGGGTACTTCATGGGCAGCGCCAGCCACGGATCTTCCTCGATCTGCTTCATGCCGAGGGAGATCTTCTCGTCGTTCGGGTCCACCTTCAGGACCACGGCCTCGATCTCCTCGCCGATGGACACGACCTTCGACGGGTGCCGGACGTTGCGCGTCCAGCTCATCTCGGAGATGTGGACCAGCCCCTCCACGCCCTTCTCCAACTCCACGAAGGCGCCGTAGTTGGTGATGGAGACGACCTTGCCGCGGACGCGGGAGCCGACGGGGTACTTCTTGTCGATGTCCGTCCAGGGATACGGCAGGAGCTGCTTCATCCCCAGGGAGATGCGTTCGCGGTTCCAGTCGATGTCCAGGACCTTCACGTCCAGCGCCTTGCCGATCTCCACCACCTCGGAGGGATGACCGACGCGGCCCCACGACATGTCGGTGATGTGGAGCAGCCCGTCCAGGCCGCCCAGGTCGATGAAGGCGCCGAAGTCCGTGATGTTCTTCACCACGCCCTCGCGCACCTGGCCGACCAGGAGCTCCTTCACCAGCGTCTCGCGCTTCTTCTCGCGCTCGGCCTCCAGGATCACCCGGCGCGAAACCACGATGTTGCGGCGCCGCTTGTTGAGCTTGATGATCTTGAACTTGTAGGTCTCGCCGATGAGGTCCTCGATGTTCGGGACCCTGCGCAGCGCGATCTGCGAGCCGGGCAGGAAGGCGTCCACGCCCATGAGGTCCACGGTCACGCCGCCCTTGATCTTGCGGACCAGCACACCCTTGACCGGCCGGTCGGCCTCGTGGGCCTCGCGGATCTTCTCCCAGACGCGGAGGAAGTCTGCCTTCTTCTTCGAGAGGACGACGACGCCGTCGTCGTCCTCCAGGCTCTCGAGGAGGACTTCGATCTCCTCGCCGACGGCCGGGGGCTCCTTGAACTCGTCGAGGGCGACCGAGCCTTCGCTCTTGAAGCCGAACTCGAGGATCACCGAGGAATCGGTCACGCGCAGGACCTTGGCCTGCACGATCTCGCCTTCCCGGATGTTCTGGAAGCCCGCGTCGAAGTCGGCCAGCATGGCCTGGAAGTCGGCGTGGGACGTCGCCAGCAGCTCTTCCCCGTAGGAATCGTAGAGGAGCTCGGGGGAGATGCCCGCCGGGGCGGAGGCGATGCTCACCTCTCCGGTGAGGGCGTCGAGGACGACGCTCTCCTCTTCGGCGAGCTCCTCGGGGGTGGGCTGCTCGGGGTCGATCGGGTTGTGGTTGGTCATGTTCTCGGGTGCCCCGCGGGGAACCGCGGGTCCATTGCCGGAGGTCCGGGAGAACCCGTCCGGGCTGGGGTTTGCATGCAGAAAGGCCGGAGGCACACGATCCGGGACGAGGCCAGGATACTCCGCGCCCTCACGGGCCTTTCGGTGAACACCGGCTGGACCCCGAATGACTGGAGCCCAGCCCAGAAAACGTAGGCTGGGTGGCGCGCAACGTCAACCTTCGCGCGCCCTCACCAGCTCCACCACGGCCCGCACCTGCTCCTCGAACCCCAGTAGGGTGGTGTCGAGGTCCACGGCGTCGTCGGGGCGCCGGAGGGGGGAGACGGCCCGCCCCGCGTCGCGCGCGTCCCGCTCGGCGATGCGCGCCGCCTCGGCGTCCAGCTCGGCCTCCGTGGGCGCGGCCGCGTCCTGCTCCAGGAGGCGCCGGCGGGCCCGCTCCCGGAGGTCGGCCACCAGGAACACCTTCACGCCGGCGTCGGGGAACACCACCGTCCCCATGTCCCTCCCGTCGGCCACCAGCCGCCCCCGCTCGCCGGCCTGCCGCTGCAGGTCGAGGAGCGCCGATCGGGCCGCTGCGATCCGGGCGAGGGGGGACGCCAGCGCCGTCACCTGCGGTGTGCGGAGCTCGGGCCCCAGTACGCGGTCGCCGAGGCGGACCCGGAGCGCCTCGCCGTCGGGGGCGACCGACACCCCCAGGGCGCGGAACTCGGCTTCGGAGAGGGCGGCCCACGCTTCCTCGGGCACGCCCGCCTCCAGGAGGGCGAAGGTGACCGCGCGGTAGAGCGCCCCCGAGTCCAGGTGGCGGAAGCCGAGGCGCCTGGCCACTTCCCTGGCGGTGGTGGACTTCCCGGAGCCGGCGGGCCCGTCGAGCGTGACCACGGGGCCTTCGCGGTCGGGCGTCACGATCCCCTCCGATCCCGCACCGAGCGGAGCAGCTCCCAGAACCCCGGGAAGCTCACGTCGGCGGCCTCCGGCTCGTCCACCGTGATGCGGTTACCCGGGAGCGAGCCCAGGACCCCGAAGGCCATCGCGATGCGGTGGTCGCCCTGGGTGCGCACGTGCCCGGAGAGCGCTCCGGTCGTGCCCTCCACGACGAACCCGTCCGGGAGCTCCTCCGCCCGCGCGCCCACCGCCCGGAGGTTCTCCACGACGGCACGGATGCGGTCCGACTCCTTGTGCCGGAGCTCTAGGGCGCCTTCCACCCGGGTCTCGCCGCGGGCCCGGCACGCCAGGATCGCCACCAGGGGGAGCTCGTCGATGAGACCGGGGATCTCCTCCGCGTGCACGGTCACGCCGAAGAGCTCGCCCGGGCCCGCCACCACGGCCCCCACGGGCTCGCCGGGGCCGGGGGCGCCCTCGGGCCGGCACGTCACGGGGGCACCCATGCGGCGCGCCACGTCGAAGAAGGCGGTACGGGTGGGGTTGAGGCCGATCCCGTCCAGCTCGAGCGCCTCCCCTGCTCCGCCGAGCGCGGCCAGCGCGACGAAGAACGCGGCGGAGGAGGGGTCGCCGGGGACGCGGAAGTCCAGCGGCTCCAGGCGCCGTGGGGGCGCGGCGAGCTCGACGCGCCATGCGCCCCCCGCCGATTCTTCGGACAGGCTCACGCCCATCTGCGCCAGGAGCCGCTCGGTGTGGTCCCGGGAGCGTCGCGGCTCGGTCAGGCGCACGGGAGCGCCTCCGGTGACCCCGGCCAGCAGGAGCGCGCTCTTGACCTGGGCGCTGGCCACCGGCGAGGCCCACTCCAGCGGCGACAGGGGACGGGTCCCGCGGATCTCCAGGGGGAGGCGTCCGGCGTGCCCGAGGTGCCGGAGGGAGGCGCCCATGGTGGAGAGCGGCTGGGTGACCCGCGCCATCGGGCGGGCGGAGAGCGACGCGTCGCCGGTGAGCACGGCTCGGACGCGGGAGCCGGCCAGCGCCCCGAGGAGGAGGCGCGTCCCCGTGCCCGAGTTGCCCAGGTCCAGGGGGCCAGCGGGGGAGCGCAGGCCGTCCAGGCCCACACCGTGGACGCGGAGCGTGCTCCCGTCGGTAGGGAGTTCACCCACGTCCACGCCGAGGCTCCGGAGGGCTCCGGCGGTGGAGGAGGCGTCGCCCCCGGAGAGGAGCCCCGAGAGCGCGCTCTCACCGTCGGCGAGGGCCGCGAGGATGAGGACGCGCTGGGTCAGCGACTTGTCGCCGGGGACGCGGATCGTCACCGGGCCTCCGCCTCCAGCGCGCGCACCCCCGGGCCTGCCGCGACGTCCGGATCCTCGTCGGGATACGGGATCTCGACGGCGAGTCCGTCGTGGGCCACGCGGACGCGGGGGAAGACCGAGCGGGCCTCCTCCTCCAGGGGGCCGGGCTGGTCCGAGTAGCGTGCCGAGAGGTGGGTCAGGAAGAGGCGCGCCACCCCGGCGTCCCGGGCCACCTGGCCCGCCTCCAGCGCGGTGCTGTGGTTCGTC
>JBFYZE010000476.1:0-7200 GCA_041309665.1 Gemmatimonadales bacterium
CGCAGCCCCGCTGCTTGTAGACGTTGCCCCGGAACCGGGACAGGTTCTGCACCCCGAACGAGAAGTCCAGCTCGTCCTCGGTCTCGAAGCGCTTCTTCTGGTTCTCCGTGAGGATGGAGTACGCCAGCGAGAGCGTGTCCTTGGGCGCGAGCACCTGGTTGATCTTGGAGTTCATCAGGTCGCCGTCCACGCGGAGCTTCGCCGGATTCCCCACGGTGATGTGTAGGTCCGACGCGCCCCTCTGGATCATTTCCTGGAGGAGGAGGCGGAGGCTGATCTCCTGCTGCTGCGGCGCCTGTCCGGCCTGACCCGCGGGCTGATTCATTCGGATTCCCTTTCGGTATGCGATTCCCGGCGCCTCAGTCGGCGACGGTGGTTTCCTTCACGACCTCGTCCAGCGTGGTCACGCCGCGCTCGACCTTCTTCAGAGCGTCCTCACGCAACGTCAACATCCCTTCGCCGCGGGCCACCTCTCGGAGCTCGTCGGTGCCCGTCTCGGCCATGATCGCCTTGCGGATCTTCGTGGTCATGATCATGACCTCGTAGAAGCCGCAGCGGCCCTTGTACCCCGAGCCGTTGCACTTCTCGCACCCGGTCCCCTTGTAGAAGGTGGTCTGGGCGGCCCAGTCGAGGGGCACTTTCGAGGACTTCAGGAACTCCTCCTCGTAGGTGGTCTCGGCCTTGCATTCCTTGCAGATCCGGCGGGCGAGGCGCTGGGCTGAGAGCAGGTTCAGGGCGGAGGCGATGTTGAACGGCTCCAGCCCCATGTCGATCATGCGGGTGATGGTGGAGGGCGTGTCGTTCGTGTGCAGCGTAGAGAGCACGAGGTGGCCGGTGAGGGCAGCCTTGATGGCGATGCCGCCCGTCTCGAGGTCGCGGATCTCCCCCACCATGATGATGTTGGGGTCCTGCCGCAGGAAGGCCTTCAGCGCGGCGGCGAAGGTCATCCCGATCTCGGTGCGGACGAGCACCTGGTTGATCCCGTAGAGGTTGTACTCCACGGGGTCCTCGGCGGTCATGATGTTCGTGTCGATGGTGTTGATCTGCGAGAGCGCCGAGTAGAGCGTGGTGGTCTTCCCGGAGCCGGTGGGCCCGGTCACCAGCACCATCCCGTAGGGGCGCTGGATAGCCCACATGAAGTCCTTCTCGGCCTTGGGCTCGAACCCGAATTTCGTCAGATCGAAGGTCAGGTTCCCCTTGTCGAGAATCCGCATCACGATCTTCTCACCGAAGATCACGGGCAGGGTGGACACGCGGAAGTCCACCACCTTGCTCTTCATCTTCAGCTTGATGCGCCCGTCCTGGGGGATGCGCTTCTCGGCGATGTTCAGGTCCGCCAGGATCTTCACGCGGGAGGTGATGGCCGCCTTCATCTTCATGGGCGGCTTCATGACCTCCTGCAGGGCGCCGTCGATCCGGTACCGGATCCGGATCTCCTTCTCGAAGGGCTCGATGTGGATGTCGGACACCCCCCGGAGCACGGCGTCGGTGAGGAGCCCGTTGATGAACTTCACCACCGGAGCCGAGTCCATCTCCGCCTGGAGGGCGGCCATGGAGGTCTCTTCGTCCTTCTCCTCCACGACCTCCACGTCCTCGGCGCCCACCAGGTCTCCGAGGTCCGGCAGGGCCTGCTCCTCCTGCTTGCCGTAGTACTTGTCCAGGTGCTTGCGGAGGGTGAACTCGCCGACGATGACCGGCTCGATGTCGAGCTTGGACACGAACTTCAGGTCGTCGATGGCCGCGAAGTCCGTGGGGTTGGTCATGGCCACGGTGAGCATGCGGCCCACGCGCCGCAGGGGCAGGACCAGATGTTTATGGGCCTGCTCCGGCTTGATGAGCTTCAGGATCTTCTCGTCCACCGTGACCTTGTCCAGGTCCACGGCGGGCACCCGGTACTGCCGGGCGAGCATCCGGGTGAGCTCCTCCTCGGCGACGAAGCCCAGCTTGACCAGCGCGTACCCGATGCGGGTCCCGCTGGTCTTGGATTCGGTGAGGGAGGCCTGCAGCTGCTCCTCGGTGATGAGCCCTTCGCGGACGAAGAGATCCCCGAGCCGGACTTCGGAGGCGACCTGCGCTGCCATCTACGGGCCGATCCTTCCTGGGGGAACGGGCGGCGGTCCATGCCGGACCGAAACAAGAATACGGGGGCTGTCCTGCACCGTACAAGGGAAAGGCCCCTGGCCCGGGCCCGCGCCTCTCACGGCGATACCGCGACGAGGGGCCTCAGCCTCGCCAGCGTCGCCGGCCCGATGCCCCGCACCTTCAGGAGGTCCTCGACGGTCCGGAAGCGAGCATCCTCCCTGGCCGCGACGATCCTCCGGGCCAGCGCGGGTCCCACCCCCGGCAGGGCCTGGAGGGCCAGCGTGTCCGCCCGGTTGATGTCCACGCGCGGGGCGGACCGGGGGTGTGCCGGAGTGGTCGAGACGCGCCCCGCGGCGGCGGAGGAGGCAAGGCGCCCGGTCCGGGATGGCCGGGGAGGGGGGAGACCGGCCGGGGCCAGCTCGAGGTGGGGGCCCACGCGCGCCAGGAGCGCCGGACCGACGCCGCGCACGCGGAGGAGGTCCTCGACCCCACGGAACGGGCCTTCGGCATCCCGGGAGCGCACCAGGGCCTCCGCCGTGGCCGGCCCGACCCCGGGGAGGCGGTCCAGCTCCACCGCCGTGGCCCGGTTGGGGTCGAGGCGCTCCCCGGGCTCCAGGGGGCGGGATCGGGCCTCCTCCTCCGCGGTGCGTTCGCGGCTCTGGGCCAGCAGCCCCGGGAGGACGTCGGGGGCCGGAGGGGGAGCGTCGACGTGGCGGGAGGTCAGCCCCAGGCGCACGATGCTGGCCAGGAGGAGAAGAAGGGCCACCCTGCCGAGGGAGCGGGTCTCTGCGTCCGACATGGCACAACCTCGCCCCGGGAGGCGGGCGGGCGAATGGCGGGGTGGGCGCGGGGTGCCGGCCGGCGTCAGCGCGGCTGCGCCCGCGGGAGCGTGCCGGCGGAGAACTGGAGCTGGCCGAAGACGCCCAGCTGGAACTGGCTGGACCCGTTCCGCTGACCCACGAAGGACTGGCGGTCGTCCCAGCTCATCTGCATCCCCATCTCGAACCCGCGCACGCTGGTGTCCAGCGAGACGGAGAGGCTCCGGCGGATCTGGTCCAGGAACGGGACGCACGCGCTCTGCGTCACCGTGGTGCGGCAGTCCCGCTCGGCGGTGTACCCGGCCAGCAGGGAGAAGCGCACGGGCCGGTCGAGGCGCGCGGCCCACCGGCCGGGCGGGAGGAACTGGGAGCTGACCGAGAGCCGGTGGCTGGACTGCGTCCGGTCCGTGAGCCCGGTGGGATCCTCCGCATCCCCGGAGCGAAACGACCCCCGATAGGTGGTGACGAGCGTGCCCCTCCAGGCGACGGTCACGTCCACCGGAACCTGTACGTCGCTCTCGGAGCGGCGCTGGAGGCCGCGCCCCCCGTAGACCGTCTCCCTCTCGGCCGCGGCGTACCCCCCGGAGAGGGTGACCCTCCGGACAAGGGTGAAGGCCGGTAGCGTGAAGGGCGGGAGGGAGGCGCGGAGGTCGGGCCACCGCCTCTGGGTCGTGGTCCGGTCGCTCCGGGTGTCCAGGGTGGAGGCCCTGGAGCGTTGGTACGCCACGTCCACCGAGCCACCGCCGGCGGTGCGGATCCCGGAGCTCCACGTCCACGAGGCCTGGTCCGTCAGGGTGGCCGCCGTGTCCCCGTCGAGCAAGCGGAAGTCGTCGGTGTCGCCCCAACCGAACTGGTAGCCCAACCCGGGGTCCACCGGGTCCCGGTGGAAGCGGGACACGAGCCCGTCCTGGTAGCTCAGCGAAAGGGGGCGCACCGACCCCAGGAGGCGCCGGAGGCCGGTGACCTCCGGGTCCTCACCGGCGGCCGCAGCACCCAGCACGCTCTCCGCGAGCACCCCGGGGTCGAGTGCCAGGAGGGCCCGCCAGTCCCGCTGGCCCTGGGCGCTGCGCGTCAAGGTGAGGACGGTGTCCGTCCCCTCCACGCTCCGGAGCAGGAAGTTGGCGGCGCGGTCCGAGCCGTAGGCGCTCGTCCAGTCCACGTCGCTCCGGAGCCAGCCGAAGACGCGGGGCCGGAAGCCGAGGCGGGTCCTGATGGTGCGGTTGGTCTCCCACCCGACGTCCAGCCCGGCGACGCGGGCGCGCTCCCGGCGCAGGAGGGCCTGGACCCTGGGATCGGAGACCGCCTCGTCGGGGGCCAGCAGGTCCCGGCTGGAGAGGAGGGTCAGGGCGGCGTCCAGCGCCTGGAGCGGCCTGAGGCGCACGTCGGCGGCCGCCTCGACCGTACGGCGGGGCGCCAGCGTCGCCACGGCCAAGGTGTCGCCGGCGACCTGGATGATCCGCTCGAACCTGAGGGTCCGGCTGTCCTGGCTCAGGTAGGACGTCCCCATGGAGACGCGCTCGGGCGTCCAGCGCAGCCGCGCCCCCAGGAGCTGCTCCTCGAGGAAGGCGGGAAGGAGCGCCTTCAGCGCCCCCTCGGCGAACGCCGGCACCACTGCGAAGGCGCGCAGCCGGGGCTCCCGGACCCAGCCCACGCCCGCGCTGACGGCCTCCACCTCGCTCTGCGTCGTGACGGTGGAGCCGCGGGTCGCGGTGTATCCGACACGGGCGTCCAGGCCGTCCATGACGAAGCCGACCCACGGGTTGGCGGTGCGCGTGCTCTTGCGGAAGGAGAGCCCCACCCGCGTCCGCCTCGCGTCGGTGGGTCGCAGGTTGCGGATGCGGTCCGCGCGGACGTCGGAGTTCAGGAGGAAGGTGGGGTCCTGGCTGGTCCGGTCCACCCCGAAGGTCAGGGGGAGGTCGATCCCCCACTCCGCGGGAGCCCATCGGTCGAGTCGCAGCGTCGAGCTCACGGAGAGGGAGCGGTCCGTCTGGTACGTGGCCTCGTCCCGCAACTGCCGGAACATGGCGCCGCGGCTCGTCCACGTGACCCTGCTGGACAGGACCCCGGCCGCATCGAGCACCGCCTCCATGGAGCTGGCCACGCCCGCGTCCCGCACCGGGCGTCCCAGGCGAAGCTCGTCGATCCAGATCTCCCCGGAGAGGGGGAGCGGCCCTTCGGCCATGACCCCGAGGGAGAGCTCCCGCACGTGGGCCAGGTCGGGGGCGCGGCCCCTGTCCCGGAGCACCACGGCGTAGGCCGAGTCCGCGGACCAGAGCGTCACAGGGGGGTCGCCAGGACCCGGCGGGCTCAGGTTGATCTCCTCCTCCGCGCGCTGGCGCAGCTCGAACCACTCCTGGAAGTCCACCACCATTTCGGGAAGCCAGTCCCCGGGCGTGACCCCGGTGGGGCCGGCGGGGGCGCTCAGCCGGGACCGGAACAGGTAGAAGTTCTCCGAGTCGGTGCCGACCTTGAGGAAGAAGTAGTTGGCGCGGTCGGGACCGAGGTCCCCGGAGCGGCTCACCACCCACACCCGTGCCTGCCGGTACTCCAGGAAGTTGCGGGGCCTCTGGGGGAAGCGGTGGTACACCTCGGCGCGGGCGCCTGAGGGGATGCCCTCGAAGGAGAGGCCGAGCGCCTTCTCGTTGAATTCGATCCCCTGCCCCGCGTAGGCGGTGGTGGGGTCCACGAGCTCCTCGAGGACGCCGGGCGGGGAGGCGTAGGCGTCGCCCTCGGTGACCCGGGAGACGGAGGCGACCTCCAGGCGGCCACCGGCGAGGAGGGTGTCGCCCCCCAGCCCCACCAGGATCCCCTCGCCCCCGCGCTTGATCCAGCGCGAGCCCACCAGGCGCATCCTGGCCATCCGCAGGCGCTGGGAGCGCGAGCCGGTGACGGTGAGCCGCAGGTGCTTCACGGCCCGCAGGTCGGCCTCGCCGATGGTCCCTCCCACCTCGACCGCGTCGGGCCCGCGCAGAGGGATCCGGTAGAGCTGGAACTCGGTCCCCGTCTCCGCCCTCGTCCGCGCCAGGTACGGGGACGCCCCGTCCAGGCGGACGACGTAGCGGAGGTGGCGTTCCTGTGTGTCCAGGTTTCCGTCCCCGTCCAGGTCCTCGGAGTCGCGGCGCCCGTTGCCCCGGGTGCAGTTGGAGCGGGGATCGCCCGGGCGGTAGATCTCCCCGGGCCTCACGTTGCAGCTCTCGTTCCACACCCCCACGGCGTCGGCGGCGCTGTTCCAGATCTCTCCCAGCCGGGGGTCGGCCTCCTGGTCCAGCACGCCGAGGCCCCAGGGGTCCCCGGACTCCGGCCGGCTCCCCGACGTCCTTCCCGCTGCGTCGAGGAAGAGGGCGTCCTCGCTCACCGAGCCCAGGTCCAGGACCAACGTGAGCGCTTCGCCCCCTGCCACGTAGAACTCGAGGAAGTCGGTCTTCGTCAGGTCGAGGCCGGTGGTGGCCAGTGAGGTGGTGACGGAGCGCCAGGTGGGGCGCTGCTGCTGAGGCCTCCCGAACGAGAGGAGGAGGCCGGGCTCGCGGGCCTCGGAGCCCGCCACCCGGATCTGCCGGTCGATCTCCTGGCGGGGGTAGAACCCTTCGTGCACCCCCACGCTGTCCCCGCCCAGCGACTCCACCACCCACTGGTGCTGCCAGGTGAGCGGCGCGGAGGTGGATGCGTCCAGCGCGGGAGGGAGCGCGGCGGCCGCACCCTCCGAGGAGGTCGGAGCGCTCCCCAACGCCCACTCGGAGGAGACCAGGGAGACCGGGAGCTCCGAGGCGGCATCGAAGTCGTCCACGAACGCCGTGCCCCTGGTGTTGGGGTTCGGGAGGGAGAGGCCCACCTCCCCGCCGAGCGAGAGGCTGGTCGTGCCGTCGAAACGGAGGCCCGGGAGGCGATCGAGAAGGCGGTCGAACCATTCGACGTGGGTGGCAGCCGACCCGCTGATCCCGCCGGTCAGGGAGCCCCCGGGCTCGGTGCCGAGCTGGGGGCGGGTGACCACCGTGCGCTCGGCCTGGTAGAGGGTCAGGAAGTCCAGGCTCCCCCATTCGCCCAGGGCGGAGTGGGTGCTGAGCCCGAAGACCTGCGTCGGCTGGACCTGGAAGAGGGAGCGCTGCTCCCATGTCGCCCGCACCACCGCGTCCGGGCTGGAGGTGAAGAGCTGCTCCGGCTCCAGCAGGGTCACCTGGCCCACGTCGTAGTCGATCTCGTAATCCACGCCCCGGGTGAGGAGCCGGTCGCCCAGCCACACCCGCTCGCTCTCGGGCCGGATCCCCAGCGCGCCGAGGGAGAACGACGAGATCACCCCCTCGCT
>JBFYZE010000477.1:0-4246 GCA_041309665.1 Gemmatimonadales bacterium
CGGCTCCCGGCCTCGGGACCACGGCCGCCGCCGCGAGCAGCACGAAGATCCAGTCCACCGGCTCACGGTAGCGTGGCATGTACGCCACCATGTAGTGCACGAGGGGGAAGAGAAGGAGCGGCGCCAGGAGAGCCGCCCGCTGGGGCGGGGCCAGGGCGGGGAAGGCCCGCCAGGCCCCGGCGAGGGCCATCAGGGTGAGCGCGGTCACGAGCAGGGCGCCCGGAGGGTAGTAGAAGGGGCCGAGCCACCATTGGGCGATCCTCGACGCGGTGAGCTCCGCGAAACGCCCGGGGTTCTCGCGGATCCAGCCCCACGCTTCGCGCCCGGCTTCCCTCATGTAGGCCACCTCGCCCAGCTCCTGGACCCGGCGTGCCTCCTCGACCCGGGCCCGCGGATGGCGATGCTCCCCGAGGCGGTCCATGGCATCCATGGCGGCGGCGGCTCCCTCGTGGTTCCCCATGCGCAGCTCCAGGCCGAAGTTGTCGCGCACGAAGAACACCGCGTCGAGGGACTGGAGGTTGCGCCACGCCCAGGGGAGGCAGGCGAGGAGCATCCCCAGGGCAAGGAGCGCCGAGTGGAGCCCTCTCCTCCGGACCCCGCCCCACCCCCACTCGGCGGCCATCCACCCCAGGACGACCGGGAGCAGCGCCGGCTGGACGTGGAAGGAGGCGCCGGCGCCCACCCCCAGGAGCAGGGATGCGCCGAGCCGCGTCGGCCCCAGCCGCCATCGCCTGAGGAACGCCACCATGAGGAAGGCCATGGCGACCGCCGCCATGGATTCTCCGTGCCCCGACCAACGGGGGATCACTACGCCCACGGCGCCGGCCAGGAGGCCGGCGCCGCCGCCGAGGCCCGCCGATACGGCCACCCACGGGAGGACCGCCCAGACCGCGGCATCCACCGCCGCCTCCATCGCCCAGGCGGCGTAGCCTCCGGCCAGGTCCGTCCCCATGACCCGGTAGCAGAGCGCGGTGAGGGCGATGGGGATGGGAGGCAGGTGCGCGGTGGGCCCGGTGGGGAGCGCGTATGCGTCGGCGAAGGCGCCGCGCTCGGCCAGGGACACCGCGATGGCGGGCGCCTCCCAGCGGGTGTCGGGGCGGATGGCGCCCTCCGGGAGCTTGGTCAGGATGAAGCCGCGGACGGAGAACGCCAGGACGAAGAGGAGGACGAAGGCTCGCCCCGGGGCTCGGGGAAGGCTCGCGAACCAGTCACCGAGGGCTCTCATACGTCCCCCTCGTGGGGCCTGCGAAGGAGGTGTCCTCCCGCGCTCGCTACCTCATGTCCGTAATGGCCGCGCTGGTGGCCAGCTCGTAGGAGCGCTCGGAAAAGCCGGGGTGCTCCGCTCGGAGGAGCCTGCGCGCCTGCGCGTACGTGTGCTTCACGTGCTCGTACCTGAAGTACGCCATCCCGGTGTACGCCGCGTCGGAGCTCAGCTTTCGCGCTTTCCCCAAGGCCTCCTCGAACTCGTGCCGGTCGAAGGAGCCGAAGATCTCCTCGGGTGTGATCTCCGGCGGCCTGGGGTAGGGCCACCAGCGCTGTCGGTAGGTGTTGGCGTGGTGGATCAGGAAGACGGCGTCCAGGAACGCGGCGCGGCGCGCCTCCTCGACGAACGACGCCCGCTCCTTCTCGCACTTCCGCGGGAACAGCCAGGACAGCCACATGGTGCCGCGCCCTCCTCCCGTTCCGGTCCGGCCGGCTCGCCGCTAGCGCCCGGTCGGCATCCCCGGGAACCCGCCCCCCAAGCCGGGCATGCCGGGCATGCCGGGGATCCCCTTCATGCCGCCCATCATCCCCTTCATCTGCTTCATGAACTTCTGCATCTCCTTGAACTGCTTCAGGAGACGGTTGATCTCGGACACCGGCCGCCCGCTCCCCTTGGCGATGCGCACGCGGCGCGAGGCGTTGATGATGTCCGGGTTCTTCCGCTCCGCAGGGGTCATGGAGAGGATGATGGCCTCCACGTGCTTCATGCGCTTGGGGTCCATCTGCGCGGCGGGGATGGCCATCTTGGCGGCACCCGGGATGAGCTTCAGGAGCTGCTCCAGCGGTCCCATCTTCTGGACCTGCCGCATGGAGGTGAGGAAGTCCTCCAGCGTGAAGCGCCCCGGCCCCAGGGCCTTCTCCGCCATCGTGGCCTGCTCCTCGGCGGTGATGGCGGCCTGGGCACGCTCCACCAGCCCGACCACGTCCCCCATCTGGAGGATGCGCCCGGCCAGGCGCTGCGGGTCGGCCGAGTCCAGCGCGTCCATCCCCTCGCCGATCCCCACGTACTTGATGGGCTTGCCGGTGACGCCGCGGATGGAGAGCGCCGCGCCCCCGCGGGCGTCGCCGTCCATCTTCGTGAGGACGACGCCGGTGAGGCCGAGCGCCTGGTCGAAGCCCTGGGCGATCTTCACCGCCTCCTGCCCGGTCATGGCGTCGGCCACCAGGAGGATCTCCTGGGGCTTCACCGCGTCCCGCACGCGGCGGAGCTCGTCCATGAGCACGTCGTCGATCTGGAGGCGCCCGGCGGTGTCGACGATGAGGACCTGGTGCTTGCCGGCCCGTGCGGCCTCCCGCCCGGCCACCGCCGTCGCCACCGGGTCGCCGCCGAAGGTGCCGGCGTGGACCGGCACCGAGATCTGCCGCCCGAGCGTCTGGAGCTGCTCGATGGCGGCGGGGCGCTGGAGGTCGCACGCGGCGAGGATGGGCGCGCGGCCTTCCCTGGCCAGCCGCTTCGCCAGCTTCGCCGCGCTCGTGGTCTTCCCCGAGCCCTGGAGCCCCACCATGAGGATGACGCTCGGAGGGGACGCGGCCCAGGCCAGCGTGGGGCGCCCCTCGCCCATGAGCGCGGCCAGCTCGTCGTGCACGATCTTGACGATCTGCTGGCCCGGTGAGACGGCCTTGAGGACCGATTCGCCGAGGGAGCGCTCCTGAACCCGGGTGAGGAAGTCGCGGGTGACCTCGAAGTTGACGTCGGCCTCGAGGAGGACGCGACGCACCTCCCTCAAGCCCTCCTTGACCATGGGCTCGGTGAGGACGCCCCGCTGGCGGAGCTTGCTCAGGGCGGTGTCGAGCTTTCGGCTCAGCTCGTCGAACATGCGCTTGGGCTCCCCTGTTTGCCGTATGAGATCCCCGGGTGCACCACCCGTCGGGAGCGAAGGAGCCGAAAGCTAGACGGGGCCGCCGTGGGGCTCAAGGAACGGGGGCTACTCCGAGCGCAGGCTCGCCGAGGGGCTCTGACGTGCGGCCCGCCCCGCGGGCACCAGCGTGGCGAGCAGCGCGACGGACACGAGCGTCAGCGCCGCGGTCCCGAAGGCGGCCGGATCCGCGAATCCCACGCCCGTGAGGAACCGGGACACCAGACGTGCCATCGCCAGGGCACCGAGCAGCCCCGCCGCCACGCCCACGAGGGGGGCGATCATCCCCTGCCGGAGGACGAGGGCCACCACGTCCCCGCGCGTGGCGCCGAGGGCCATGCGGATGCCGACCTCCCGCACGCGCTGGTTCACCGCCAGGGCGGTGACGCCGTAGACGCCCACCGCACCCAGGAGGAGGCCCAGGATGCCGAGGACTCCGCTGACCCATGCCCCGATGCGCTGCGGAGCGAGGGCGAGCGCCAGGCTCTCCTCCAGGGGGATGAGGGGCTGTCTGGGCAGGCTCGGCTGGAGGGACGCGACGGTCTGCGACACGCGGTCGCGGACGTCCTCGACGCGTTCCGGCGAGGCCCGCACGAAGAGCACCATGTGGGCGTTGTACCACTGGCCCGACGGCAGGTAGTAGAAGTTGGGCGTGGCCTCGAAGAGGCTCTTGTAGCTTGCGTCCTCCACGACGCCGACGACGGTGAGGTCCACCGTCGAGCCCGACCACGGAATGCGGAACACCTCCCCCAGCGCGCTCCCCCCGGGCCACAGGCGTCGCGCCATGGTACGGTTCACGATGGCCACGCGCGGCGAGCCCTCGGCGTCCGAGGGCTCGAAGTCACGGCCCTGCAGCAGCGCGAGATCGAGGGTGCCGAAGTACCCGGGCGACACCCGGCCGAAGAACGCTTCGAAGCCGGTGCGCCCTTCCGGTGGCTCGAGGCCCTCGACCGTGACGTCGCCGAAGGACGAGGTGCTCCCCAGGGGCAGCTTGTGCGCCAACGCCACCGCGTCCACGCCCGGTGAGGCGGCCAGGCCGGACACCAGCTCGGTGAAGAACACCCTGCCGTCGCCCTCGGGCGTACCCGTCAGCTCCAGGTCAAGGTCGGTCGTGTACACGTCCTCGG
>JBFYZE010000478.1:0-4293 GCA_041309665.1 Gemmatimonadales bacterium
GGCCAGCCAGTGCTCCGACGCCACCATGCCGTGGGCCGCGCGCACGGGCTCGGTGGCCTGCGGCGCGCGGGCCACCGAGTCGGCGGCAGGCGGTGCGGCGGGAGCCGGCGTGAGTGCCAGCAGGACGGCGAGGAACGGGATTCCCAGAAGGGGGATCCCAAGGAGCTTGCGGGAGCGGATGCGACGCTGGGCGGTCATGGCGGTGCGGGGGCCGAGGTTCGTGCCGGCGTGGGCGGGCCACGCCGGGTCCGACAGGGAAAGATCCCCGGTCGGGCGGAGATGCGCCAGCGGGCCCTCAGTCCCAGAGCGTGCTCAGCGGCTGGTACGCCTGGAGTCGCGCGTCGGCCGTGATCAGCGTCGCGCCCATCACGAGGGCGGTCGCGGCGATGAGGCGGTCGGCGGGGTCCCGATGCGGGAAGTCCTCGAGTCCCACGGCCCTGAGCGCGATGGGGTTGTGCACCGGAACGAAGGCGATCTCCGGCGCCGACTCCGCGCCCCCGATCCACTCGGACAGATCCATCGTGAGCTCCAGCCGCCCGCGCGCGACCAGCATGGCGACCTCCCAGGAGCTCATCGTCGAGACGCGGACCGGCTCACCGGCATCGAGCGACTCCTGGATGGCGCGTCGCGCCCTCTCGGGAAGCCGGCCCGGATCCGAGACCCACCACACCCAGGCGTGCGTGTCCAGGACGATCACGCGAGCGCTTCCCAGTCCTCTTCGCCCACCGGGTCCGTGGGAGCGTCGTAGCGGAGGACGGACTCGCGCAGGGCGAGGAGGGCCCTGCCGGGCTCCGCCTTGAACGGCACGAGCTTCACCACCGGCCGGCCGCGGTCCGTGATGACCAGCTCCCGGCCCGACCGCTCCACCTCCCGGAAGTGCTCGAGGGCGCGTGCCTTGAAGCGGGTCTTGGAGATGGTCCGATCCATGACCACGATCATATGACCAGGGTCATTCATGGTCAAGGGCGGACGGCACCTGGCGGAGCGGCCCTCGACCCTCAGAGCTCGACCCGCCCAACCCGCCCGATCCGGTCGAACCCGTGGTCGAACGTCGCGATGCGCTCGATCCCGTTGTTGATCATGACGGCGCCGTGTACGGCGTCCCTCGCCGAGATCCCCGCCGTGGAGACCAGGAGGTCCCGCGCCAGGTCCGTGTCCGCCAGCGTCACCGGCAGGACCTCGGGGACCAGGGCGACGAAGAGGTCGTAGACGCGCCCCGCCAGGTCGAGGCGGCCCAGCGCGTGATAGCGGTAGAGGATCTCCTGCAGCACCTCCGTGCTCGTACACGCCTCCACGTCGCCCTGGCGCACCGACTCGAGAAACCGGAGGGAAGGGCTCCGGTTGGGGTGCTCCGTCCCCGCCACGTACATGGGGATGTTGGAGTCGATGAAGACCCTCACGACCGGCCCGCCTCGATCTCGGCCAGCATGGCCTCGATGTCCCCGGTGGGTGCTTCAAGCTCGCCAAGGGCTCCCAAGGGATCCGGCGGGATGCCCGCACCGTCCCGGTCGAGCTTCTCCTCGATGGCGCGGCGCACCCACGCGCCCATCGGCAGACGAGCGCGCTCCGCGGCTTTGCGGACCTCGCCGTCGAGGACTTCGGAGACCAGGATCTGAAGCCGACTACTCATATGAGTATATACTCACATGAGTAGGGCGACCTGTCAACGGATCCCGTCCCGCTTCATCCACGTCCCGAAGCGGGACCGGCCGGGGGTCTTACCGTTCGCCCAGGTGCTCCGCCTTCCAGCGCATGGATGTGTAGATGCGCGTCCGCCCGCTGGGATGGTCGAAGAAGATCATCTCCTCCAGCGGCCCCGGGCTCAACTTCCGGTATTCGCCGAGCTTGAGCGCCACCGCCGCCATCCCGTCGGGCTGGCGCGCAGCGTTCAGGCCGAAGACGTCGGCCTCCTGCTCCTGGATTCGGACGTAGCTGTTCGTCACCGGCGTGAGCACGAAGAAGATCAGGGTCACGGCGAGCGCCAGCAGGGGGAACCCGGCCGGGTCGTCCATCCCGCGGACGCCCCAGCGCACGCCCCACCGGCGCAGGGCCCACGACGACGCGTGATTCAAGGCGGCGAACACGAGCACCAGAAGGACGCCGAAGAAGAGCGCCATCTTGTACATGTGATTGAGCACGTAGTGACCCATCTCGTGCCCCATGACGGCTTCGATCTCGGGGAGCGTGGTGCGGTTGAGGAGGTTGTCGTTGAGCGTGATCCGCTCGGTCCCCAGGAACCCGCTCACGTTGGCGCTGATGCGCGTCGTCTGCCGGGAGGCATCCATCACGTACACCTCGGACCCCGGGATCCCGTTGGCCCGGGCCATGCTCAGGATCGGCCCCGAGACCCTGGGGTCATCCAGGGTGGTGTACGTGTTGAAGAGTGGGGCGATGAACACCGGCGAGATGAGCACGACGAACACGAACGCGCCGACCGACACGGCGCTCCCCCAGATCCACCACGTGCGTGGTGCGCGCCGGAGCACGGCGTACAGCACGACCATGAAGACGACGCCGAACATCAGCCCGAGGGCCAGGTTCTTGAGTTGGTCTCCCATCCAGGCGCCGAAGGTCTGCGTGGACAAGCCGTACTGGTGCTCGCGGAAGAAGAACTGGTAGACCGTGAGAGGGAACGAGAGGACGGTGGTGACGAGCGTGAACTGCACGACGTACGTCGCCACGTGCACCGGGCGGAACCGGGTCACGCGCTCCGCCAGGTCGCGCATCTTCCCCGACACGCCGGTGGCCAGCAGCGCGATGTAGACGGCCGCCGCGAGCAGGACGGTCCAGAGCTGGAGCCAGTAGCCGCCCTCGAAGTAGGCGTCCGAAGCGGCCCGGTCGGCAGCCGGCACGGCGTCCAGCCAGGCCTGCGTGGCCGCCTCGGCGTCGAAGGCCTCCGAGGCCTGGGCGGCCGCGGGGATGCTGGGGAGAGTGTCGCTCGCCTGGCACCCGACCCCTGAGGGGAACGATCCGAGGAAGGCGAGGGCGAAGAGCGATGCGATGCGAACTCGGTTCATGGGGCCGTCCTCCTCCGCCTGGTTCGCGTCTATTCGTGCCCCTCCACACTCCCACCAATGTGCTTCACCACCTTCCCTCCCACCATCACGAAGCGCACGTCCTTGGTGGCCTCGATGTCCTCGAGCGGGGTGCCGGCCACGGCGATGACGTCGGTCAGCTTGCCTTCGGCCAGCACGCCCCGGCCGTCCTTCCCGAGCAGGTCGGCGGCGTTCACGGTGGCAGTGCGGAGCGCCTCCAGGGTGCTCATGCCCATGCGGACACAGACGGAGACCTCGCCGGCGTTCTCGCCGTGGGGGTAGACCCCGGCGTCGGTCCCGAAGGCGATCTTCACGCCGGATCGGATGGCCTTCTCCACGCTCGCGCGGGCGAACGGCAGGACGTACTCGGCCTTCGCCCGCACCACCGGGGGCAGCGCAACCATGGGGATGCGGTCCACGAGATAGGTGGTGGGCACCAGGTAGGTCCCCCGCGCCTTCATCTCCGCGATGATCTCGTCGGTGAGCATGGAGCCGTGCTCGATGTAGGCCACCCCGGCGCGCACCGCAGCCAGGATCCCTTCCGAGCCATGGGCGTGGGCAGCGACCTTCACACCGCGGCGGGCGGCTTCCTGCACCATGGCGCGGAGCTCCTCCTCGCTGTAATGCTGCGCCCCCACCGGGCCCTCCATGGATAGCACGCCGGCCGTGGAGCACGTCTTGATGACCTGGGCGCCGTGCTTGATCTGGTAGCGCACGGACTTCAGCACCTCGTCCACGCCCTCGGCCACAGCGTCGCGCCAGTCCTGCTCGGCGATCCCGGGCGCGAAATCGATGACGTCGCAGTGCCCGCCGGTGATGCCGATGGACGAGCGCGACGGGACGACGAGGGGCCCCGCCACGTCGCCCCGCTCCACCGCGCGGCTGTAGGCCACCGTGGCGTCCCCACCGAAGTCACGCACGGTGGTGAAGCCCGCCATGACCGTGCGCTGGCCGTACTTCACCGCCCCGAGCGTCGCGTCGGCGAGCGTCTGGGTGACCGGCTCGGTGAAGGACGTCGGCCCGGAGACCACGTCGACCACGCGGGCGGCCTGGAGCACCATGGGACGGGAGACCACGCGGGGAGGCGAGCCCGCCTGCATCCCGCCCATCTGGGCCGCGAGGGGGGCGGTGGCGCCGGCCGGGCCGGCGGCGACGAGGGGCGGCAATTGACCGGAGGTGGGCGCCGCGCGCAAGCTCCTCTCATGCCTACCTTCCTCCTGGCCCTTCTCGTGGCCGTGGCCCCGAGATCGGAAGAGCA
>JBFYZE010000479.1:0-3162 GCA_041309665.1 Gemmatimonadales bacterium
CGGTGAGCCCGCCGCAGAACTCCAGCACGTCGCCCAGCATGGCCCCGACCGGAACGATGAGGTTGGAGGGCTTCTTCAGGCCGGGGCCGGTGACGGTGACCACCCGCTCGATGAGGGGGAGCCCGGTCTCGAAGATCTCGGCGATGGTCGCGATGGAGCCCACGTTCTGCACCACCGCGCCCACGTGCATGGGGAGCTTCCCGGAAGGAACCTCCCGGCCGGTCACCACCTGGATCAGCATCTTCTCGGCGCCCTGGGGATACTTCACCTGCAGCCCCTGCACCGTGATGTCGAGGTCGGCCGGCTTGGTGCGCTCCAGCGCCTCGATGGCGTCGGGCTTGTTCATCTCCACACCGATGACGGCCCGCTTCGCCCCCAGGCACTGCATCATGATGCGGATGCCGAAGTGCACCCGCTCCGGGAACTCCACCATGACGCGGTGATCCGTGGTGAGGTACGGCTCGCACTCGGCGCCGTTCACCAGCAGCCACTCGATGGCGAGGTCTTTGGGGGGAGCCAGCTTCACGTGGGTGGGGAACGCGGCGCCGCCGAGACCGACCACACCTCCGTCCTGCACCGCCTTGCGGACCTGGTCGGGGTTCAGCCCGTGCCAGTCCGGCACCATGCGAGGACGGGGGATCTGGGGGCTGTGGGGAGCCACGTCGACGACCACCGTCTCCGCCATGGAGCCGTCCGGGTGGGGCCACCAACCGATCTCGGCCACCGTCCCCGCCGCCGACGCGTGGATGGGCACGGACATGAAGCCGTCGGCCTCGGCGATCTTGTCGCCCCGCTCCACCCGGTCGCCCTTCTTCACCAGGCAGCGTGCCGGCTTCCCGGCGTGCTGGCGCAGGGGAAGCGCGATGCGCCCGGGGAACGGCATCCGTCGGATGGGCAGGTGATCCGTCAGACTCTTGGAGTCCGGCGGATGCACACCGTGCCTGAAGGTGACACCGAAGAGGTTGAGCACGTGGTTCCTTTCTCCCTACCCTGCATGCCGGATCTATGGCGGGTGCCGCTGTGCCAGCCGGCACCCGCTTGAAAAGCGAAGCGGAAACCTCAGTTGAACGGCTCCGCCCGCTTGATCCACTTCGCGAGGTCCTTCTCCTTCGGGTTGACCGGGTCCCCGGGGTGGATGATGCCCGCAGGGCACTTCTCGGCAGCCTGCACGAGCTGGGCGAAGGTCCCCGCGCGCACGTCCTTGACGTAGGCCTGCTTGCTCTCGTTGTACGCGAACATCCGGGAGTTGAGGTTGGTGCACTCGTTGCACGACGTGCATCGAGCCGACTCGATGTACGCCTCCATCCCCATTCCCTCCTCTTCCGCCGCTACCGCCGCAGGTGCCGCGGCCACGGCAGCGGCACCTGCCGCTGCGGCCGGCGCGGACGCCTTGGCGGGCGCAGCCGGCGCTGCCACCCCTCCTCCGCCGAAGTCCAGCCCGCCCACCGGTCCGATGGGTGTGAGCCCGGGCGTGGCCTCGGCCCGCGTGAGCAGGTCGGACACCGTCATGTCGCCGTCGCCCAGCCTCATCAGTCCTTCCGCCATGCGCCGGGCGATGGCCTTCGGATAGGTGGCCTTGAGGTCCGCCAGCTTGACCTCGTACTCCTCGCGGAGCGCGGCCATGCGGGCGTCGAACTCGGCGCTCATGGACCCCTCGATGGCGTCCCGAGCCGAAGCGGGCACGTCGAGCCCGGCCATCTCCTTGAGCTGGTGCCAGAACCTGAGCCGGTCCTCGGCCAGAACCACCATCTCGTTGGAGACGTGTACGCGCTTGAGCGTCCGGTTGGGCGCCAACGCCCACACGAAGGGCACCTTGCCCTCACGGTCGGCCGGGCTCAGCGCCATGAACTCGTGGAAGGCGACCTGGTCGTCGTTCCAGGCGTCTCTCTTGATGGCCGAGAAGTTCTTGCGGAACCGGACCTCCGTGAGCGCCCAGTCGGCGGTCGTGAGCGGGAGGTCCATGGAGACATCCTTGCCCTCTTCGTCCACGTACTTGAGCTGGTAGGTCGGCCACGCCTGGTCGATCTGTGGATTGCCGTCGAGGGACAGGCAGTCGGCGATGTCCTTGCCGCCGTCCGGATTGTAGGTGAGGAAGGGGAACGCCCGGGACTCCAGCGACAGCCTGGCCGCCGTGGGCGCCCAGTCGTCCGCCAGCCCGTGCTCCACCGGGCACGGCGTGTAGATGATGAAGAGCGACGGGCGCCGCTTGTTCAGCCCCTTGAGGACGCCCTGGATGAGGTGGGAAGCGGAGGCCTGCGAGGTCTGGTGTACGAAAACGCCTCTGTGGGCCATGGCGATGAAGGCCAGTTCCTTGCGGACCTCCGTCTTCCCGTGTGCTGCCTTACCCCACGCGGACATGTCGGCGACCTGCCCGGTGAACCCGGAGGTGCATGCCTGTCCGCCTGTGTTCGAATAGACCTGCGTGTCCAGCACCATGACCCGGATGGGCTTCCCGCTCGCCATGAGGCGGCTCAGGTTCTGGAAGCCGATGTCCATCATGGCGCCGTCGCCCCCGACGGCCATGATGGGCGGGCACAGGTGGAACTCCTCGTCGGTGAAGTCCTTCCAGCCGAACTCCTCGGCCAGCTTCTTGAACGCGGCGGCGTCGTACGTGCCGGCCACGAGCTGCTCGGCCCGCCGGAGCTGGAGGAAGTGGTCCCCCATCTTCCGCATGTGCCCCTCGAAGACGCCGATGGCGACGGAGGGCGCGTCCTGGAAGAGGTGGTTCACCCAGGGGAAGGGATAGGGATTGAACGGGTAGGTGCTCGCCCAGACCGAGGTGCACCCCGTGGCGTTCGTCATGCCCATCGACACGCGGCCACGGCCGCTGGGACCCTGGAGGTAGAGCCACTTCAGGTGCTCCAACTCCTCCTTGGACCTCTGGAGCAGCTTGAGCTGAGCCTGCTGCTCGGGGGAGAGCTTCACGCCCACGTCGCCCTGGGCCTTGACGGCCGCCTTCAGGTCCACCGAGCTGCCCAGGATCTCCCGCTCCTGCTTGTCCAGCGCGGCCACAAGCTCGTCGATGCGCTTGAGGAGCTTGTCCACCCGGGGCTGCATGAGCGCCTCGACGGTGGAGGTGACCAGGTGCACGGCGGTCTTCTCGCCGCACCCCATGCACGCGCCGTCGCCGCCCACCATGGAGCGGTAGTTGTCCTTCTTCAG
>JBFYZE010000480.1:0-6115 GCA_041309665.1 Gemmatimonadales bacterium
ATGAACTCGCGTGGATGGGGTTACGGTGGCACGGCCCCGTCTCCGTCGTTGGAGCTCCTCGACGTAGCTATGGCTATGCGTTGCCTCGCTCCGCTCGGCCCGTCGCTCCGCCTAGGGGGCACCTCGCGCAAGCGTGGTCGGGCCGTGGAGTCCGTACCGCGGTGTGCCCCGACTCTCCAGCGACCTGCTAGCTGATGGCCGGGAACGACAAGGTCATCCGCGTCCTCTTCGTCGAGGACGCCTTCGACCAGGCCGTCCTCGTCAAGGCGTTCCTCGGGGCCATGGGTGGCTTCCACGTGGTCCACGCCCAGGACGGGGAGCGGGCGGCCCAGCTGGTGCGCACCGAGACGTGGGACCTCCTGATCACGGACCTGAACCTCCCCGGCATCGACGGCTTCGAGCTCTGCCGCATCGCCAAGTCCACCCACCCCGGCCTCCCCGTGCTGGCGGTCACCGGCTACACCGGCGCCCACTACCAGGAGCAGGCGTTCCGGGCCGGAGCCACCGATCTCCTCACCAAGCCGCTGGAGAAGGGGGAGTTCCTGGCCAAGGTGGGCGAGCTCACGGGCCGGTCGGTCGGACCCGCCCGCCCCAACGTGCTGGCAGTGAGCGCGCTGGTGGGCGACGCCGAGATGGGGTGCGCCGGCGCCCTCCTCCGCCACACGAGGGACGGCGCGGACGTGACCATCGTGGTGCTGAGCGGTGACGAGTCCGGAGCCGGCGGGGTGGGGCTGATCGGCGCGAGACAGGCCGCCGAGGCCCTGGGGGTCCGGCTGACGGTGGACGAGGACGCCCTGGTGGACACCCAGCGCCGGGTGGCGTTCATGCAGCGGATCGTGAAGGATCTCCAGCCCAAGGTGGCCTACGTCCCGGCCATGGACGACAGCCATCCCCTGCGGCGCGAGGCGTTCCGCATCGCCCGGGCAGCCACCGCCGGGGTCCCCTCGGTGCTGGCGTACCAGACCGCCACCACCGGCCACGAGTTCCGCCCCACGCGCTTCCAGGACGTGGGCGACATCCTGGTGGACAAGATGGTGGCGCTCACCTGCTATGCCGACGCCGGACTCCAGCGCCTGGACCTGTCCCCCCGGATGGCCCAGGCCTACGCCCGCTACTGGGGCCGGCTGCAGCGGTTCTCCGAGGTGGAGGCGTTCGAGCAGGTGCGCGCTCCGGAGTAGGGGGCCCCCCTCTCGCTTGCGTGACCGCCGAGGCCCCGGCGAGCTTATTCTCTCCCGCCAATCCGGACGAGGAACCGCACGTGGCCATCGTTCCGCATCTCGAGTTCGAGCGCGACATCGTCGAGATCCAGGCGCAGATCGACAAGCTCCTGGACCTGGCGGACCGCAAGGGCATCGACGTCTCCGCCGAGGTCGTGGTCCTGCGGGAGAAGCTCCAACTCCTGAAGGAGCAGACCTACGAGAGCCTGCGCCCCATGGAGCAGGTGCAGGTGGCCCGGCACGCCCGGCGTCCCTACACCCTGGACTACGTGGAGCGGATGTTCACCGACTGGATCGAGCTCCACGGGGACCGCTCGTTCCGGGACGACGAGGCGATCGTGGCGGGATGGGCCCGGTTGGCGGGGCGCTCCGTCATGCTCATCGGCCACCAGAAGGGTCGGGACATGAAGGAGAACCTGCGCCGCAACTTCGGCATGCCGCACCCGGAGGGGTATCGGAAGGCGCTCCGCCTCATGCGCCAGGCCGAGAAGTTCCGGCGCCCCGTGGTCACCCTCATCGACACTCCGGGGGCCTATCCGGGCATCGGTGCCGAGGAGCGGGGCCAGGCCGAGGCCATCGCGACGAACCTCCGGGAGATGGCGCGCCTGCGCACCCCCCTGGTCAGCGTGGTCATCGGCGAGGGTGGCTCCGGGGGCGCGCTCGCCCTGGGCGTCACCGACCGGATCCTCATGCTGGAGCACTCCGTCTACTCCGTGATCTCCCCCGAGGGGTGCGCCGCCATCCTGTGGCGCTCCGCCGAGCACCGGGAGAAGGCCGCCGAGGCGCTCCGGCTGACCTCGGCGAACCTCAAGGAGCTGGGCGTCTGCGATCAGATCGTCCCCGAGCCCCCCGGCGGCGCCCACTCCGACTGGGACGGGGCGGCCCGGAACCTGGCCGCGGCGCTGGTGCGGGCCCTGGACGACCTCGCCGGCCTCCCCCTGGACCAGCTGCTGGCCCAGCGGTGGGCCAAATACGAGTCCATCGGCGCTTGGCGCGAGGGGTGAGCGGGTCGCTGATGTCCGGGTTCGCCGAGGTCCGCTTCAAGGGGACGCGCAAGGCGTACTTCGGGTACGCGGATCTCCGGCTCGAGCCGGGGCTCGCCGTGGTGGTGGAAGCGGACCGGGGGGAGGACCTGGGCAAGGTCTCGGCGCTGGGGGCAGTAGCCGAGCGGAAGTGCACCGGCTCCTCGGGGTGCGCCACGCCGGTGCCGGAACGGAAGATCCTCCGGCTGGCGGACGAGCGCGACCTCACCAGGGCCCGCCTCCTGCGCGAGGAGGAGGAGCGGGCGCGGGGTGAGGCCCGCGCCATCGTGGAGCGCCACGCGCTCAAGATGAAGGTCACCGAAGCCGAGTGGCAGCTCGACCGGAACAAGCTCCTGCTCTACTTCACCGCGGATCGCAGGGTGGACTTCCGGGAGCTGGTGCGGGAGCTCGCGCGCCACTTCCGCACGCGCATCGAGCTGCGCCAGATCGGGGTGCGCGACGAGGCCGCCCTACTGGGCGGCGTGGGGCGCTGCGGCCGGGAGCTGTGCTGTTCCACCTGGCTCCCCGAGCTGCGCCCGGTGAGCCTGCAGCTGGCCAAGGACCAGCGGCTCTCCCTCAACCCGGCCCAGATCTCCGGGTGCTGCGGGCGGCTGATGTGCTGCCTCATGTACGAGCACCGCACGTACGTGGAGGCGCGCCGCCGCTTCCCCCGCGAGGGGAAGGTGCTCCGCACCTCCCGGGGCGAGGAGAAGGTCATCGGGGTGGACATCTGGAAGGACACGGTGGCCCTCCGCGACCGCGACGGGGAGCGCCGGACGCTCACGCTGGAGGCCCTCAAGGAGGAGGTGGCCCTGGGCTCCGCCCGGCCGCCCGAAGACCCACAACGGACCGGACGGGAGTGACCCGAGCGTGACCGAGCGCCGGCGGCGATACCTCACCACGCCCATCTACTACGCGTCGGGCGAGCCCCACCTGGGCCACGCCTACACCACCATCCTCGCCGACGTGCTGGCCCGGTTCCATCGGCAGGACGGGGCGGAGGTGTTCTTCCTCACCGGCACCGACGAGCACGGCCAGAAGATCCAGGAGGAGGCGGCCAAGCGGGGTGTGACTCCGCTGGAGCTGTGCGACCAGATGGCCGAGCGCTTCGAGGCGGCTTGGGAGACCCTGGAGATCAGCCACGACCGCTTCATCCGGACGACCGAGAAGGAGCACATCGCCGTGGTGCAGGCGTTCCTCCAGCGCCTGTGGGACCGTGGGCAGATCTACGAGAGCTCCTACAGCGGCTGGTACTGCGTGCACGAGGAGCGGTACTGGACGGACAAGGACCTGGGGCCGGACAACGCCTGCCCCGACTGCGGGCGCCCCACCCGCCACGTCGAGGAGAAGAACTACTTCTTCAGGATGGGCGCGTACCAGGAGGCCCTCACGCGTCACCTGGAGGCGAACCCGGACTGGATCGTCCCGGACATCCGCAGGAACGAGATCCTGGGCTTCCTGCAGAAGCCCCTGGAGGACCTCTCCATCTCCCGGCCCAAGACGCGGCTGAAGTGGGGGGTCACCCTCCCCTTCGACCCCGAGCACGTGGCCTACGTCTGGGTGGACGCGCTCATCAACTACCTCACCGCCTCGGGCGCCATCCGCCCCGACGCCCCGGCCGGCGAGCAGGGCTTCGACGACGTCACGGGCTCGTGGTGGCCCGCCGACCTGCACCTCATGGGGAAGGACATCCTCACCACCCACGCCGTCTACTGGCCCACTCTCCTGATGGGCGTGGGGCTCCCCGTGCAGCGCCAGATCCTGGCCCACGGCTGGTGGGTGGTGGGAGAAGCCAAGATGTCCAAGTCGCTGGGCAACGTGGTGGACCCCCTCTCCCTGAGGGAGCGCTTCGGCACCGACGCCGTGCGCTGGTACCTCATGCGCGAGATGCCCACGGGGAGCGACGCGTCCTACACGCCCCAGCGCTTCCTGGTGCGCTACGAGGAGCTCGCGAACGTCCTGGGGAACCTGGCCAGCCGGGCCCTCTCCATGACAGTGAAGTACCGCGGCGGGATCGTCCCGCAGGCGCCGGGCACGGGGATGGACGAGGCCATCGGCTCGACGTTCGCCAGCGCCCGGGAGAGCATGGAGCGCTTCAGGGTCCACGACGCCCTCGCCGCCGCCATGGACCTTGCGCGCCTGGCCAACGGGTACGTCGAGGAGCGGCAGCCGTGGAGCCAGGCCAAGGATCCGGCGCGGAGCGCCGACCTGGACGAGACACTGGCCACCCTGGCAAGGGTCCTCACCGCGCTCACGGCCCTCTTCGAGCCGGTGGCACCGGCGCGTATGGGAGAGCTTGCCGCGCGCCTTGGGCTGGACTCCGTGCCCACCCTGGAGGAGGCCCGCACGGTGCCCCTGGCGGGTCGCGCGGTGCGCGCCGGCGACCCCCTCTTCCCCAGGGCGGACCCGGCCTGGGCCGCCCCGGCGCCGTGAGCGTTGCGGCACGGTGGCTTTCGGTATTGTTTCGGTTTCGAGCCCTGTTCGGGGCTCCCCTGGACGCTTGACGCGGTCGCCGGACCCGGCCTACCTTACGCCTCAATTCCCTCCAGGAGCACTCGCCTTTTGACCGGAACCCCAGGAATCGCATGACCGGAGATCGGTGGACTTTCCTCGTCGTCCGCGATGAGGATACCCCCGTCCGGCAGTATTCCGTCGCCACCCGGACCTTCCGCGTCCTGGGTGGCTTCGGTGTTCTGTTCACCCTGATGCTCGCCGTCTTCGGCATATCCGCCGCCCTGGACGCCACCGCCCGGATCCAGAACCGACGCCTGGAGGCCCGCAACGAGGCCCTCACGGCAGAGCTGGAGCAGTTCCGGAATCGGGTGGGCAAGCTCGAGACCACCCTGGACGGGCTGGCGGACAAGGACGCTGCCCTCCGCACCTTGGCAGGGCTCGAGGCCATCGATCCCGAGGTGATGGAGGTGGGTGTCGGCGGCCCCGGGCTGGGCGCGCCCGAGTCCTATCCGCTCTGGGGGGTGGACTCCACCGCGTCGAAGGACGCCTTCGCCCTCTCGTACGACCTGAACGCCCTGGAGCGCCGGGCCCGTCTGCTCTCGTCGAGCCTCGACGAGGCTACGGACTCGATGGAGGCCCACCGCGACCTCATGGAGTCCACGCCTTCCATCCTCCCCACGGTGGGCTACCTGAGCAGCAGCTTCTCCAAGTCCCGGATGCACCCGCTCCACAATCGCCCCCTACCGCACGCGGGCATCGACATCTCCGCCCCGAAGGGGACGCCCATCTTCGCGGCGGCCAAGGGCCGGGTGGTGGAGGCGGGGTGGAGCTCGGGCTACGGCCTCACCGTGGTGGTGGACCACGGCTACGGCTACACCACGCTGTACGGGCACTGCTCCAAGATCCTGGTCCAGCCCGGGCAGGCGGTGAAGCGCGGCGACGTGCTGGGGCAGGTGGGATCCACCGGGATCGCCACCTCGGCCCATCTCCACTACGAGGTGAGGATCAACGGCGCCCTCCAGAACCCGACCAACTTCATCCTCCCCGACTGGGTACCGTAGCCACGGCCCGGAGGGGAGCACCTTCGACTCCAGGGCGCCTTCGGGCGCCTTTCTCGTTTCCATGAGAATCGTCCGCGCCGTCCTCTTCGCGGGAGCGCTCCTGCCGCAGGCCTCCGGAGCGCAGGTCGCCCCCGCGCCCGCGCCCCGTCCGGCGTCGGCGCTGGCGCCGGACACGGTGCTGGCGCCCTTCGGGGGCCCGCGGATCGTGCTCCTCGCCTCCCCGGGAGTCGGCGTAGCCGCTCTGCGCCTGGCCGTGCCCCTCCGCGAGGGGCCGACGGACGCCGGGGCCGGGCGGCTCCTCAGGGACCTGGCCCTGGAGCGGATGCGCTCGCTCGCCCGCCCCGTCGGCGCGCAGGTGTCG
>JBFYZE010000481.1:0-2656 GCA_041309665.1 Gemmatimonadales bacterium
CGCAAGCCCTGTCGGGCCGTGCCGCCGTAACCCACACCCACGCCAGATCATATCATCCATGGTGTTGGGCGCATGGGGGTTTCGCGACAAGCGCTTCGCGCTTGTTGACCGATCCATCGTCCCTCCTCCTCGCCGTAGCGCGACCACCGGCTTCGCCGGCGGTGCCCACGCCTCGTCGTCGCTCCTTGGCTGAACCGCGAAAGCCGGTAACAGGCCGCAGGCCTGTCGCGCGCGGTGTATCCCCATTCTTCAGCGACCTGCTACCTTTCGCGCGACGCATCCCGTCGCCTGCAGACCCGCACCCGGAGCGCCCCTTGGAGAACCAGGCCTACCTCCTCCTGGAAGACGGCCGCCGCTTCGACGGCGTACTCGTGGGCGCACGCCGCCTGGCCCTGGGCGAGGTGGTCTTCAACACGTGCATGTCCGGGTACCAGGAGATCCTCACGGATCCGTCCTACACCGGCCAGCTCGTGACCATGACGTACCCGCTCATCGGCAATTACGGCGTGAACGGAGAGGACCGGGAGTCCCCCGTGCCGCAGGTGGCCGGGTTCATCGTCCGGGAGGCCGCGCGCCGCCACTCCAACTGGCGCGCCGAGGGCGGCCTCGACGCGTATCTCCAGGACCACGGCATCGCGGGGATCGCCGACGTGGACACGCGCGCGCTCACACGGCACCTCCGCGCCCGGGGCGCCATGCGGGGCGCCATCGCGCCGGCCGACCGGAGTGAGGCGGAGGTCATGTCGGCCATCCAGGCGCATCCTCTCATGGAGGGGCTGGACCTCGCGTGCGGGGTGTCCACGGCCGAGCCGTACGAGGTGCCTCCCGTGGGTCCGGAGCGCTTCCACGTGCTCGCCTACGACTTCGGCGTGAAGGCGCACTCCCCGCGTCTCCTCGCCGAGCGGGGGTGCCGCGTCACGGTCATTCCGGCCGACACGCCCGTCGACGAGATCCTGGCGGCGCCCCCGGACGGGCTCTTCGTGTCCAACGGGCCGGGAGACCCTGCTGCGGTCCAGAAGGCCGAACGGGCCATCCTGGGCCTGGCGGGAGCCGGCGTCCCGGTCTTCGGCATCTGCCTGGGCCACCAGCTCATCGCCAGGGCCTTCGGGGCGACGACGTACAAGCTCCCCTTCGGCCACCACGGCGGGAACCACCCGGTGAAAAATCTGGACCGGGGCACCGTGGAGATCACCTCGCAGAACCACGGCTTCGCGGTCCAGCGGGGCGAGGGCGAGGGCATCCCCGGCGCGCCGGGACTCCGCCTGACCCACGTGAACCTCTACGACGGGACCGTGGAGGGCGTGGAGCACCGTGAGCTTCCCGTGTTCTGCGTCCAGTACCACCCCGAGGCGGCGCCGGGCCCCCACGACAGCCGGTACCTCTTCGATCGCTTCACCGAGCTCATGGAGGCGGGGAAGGCCCGCCGTGGGGGCTGACCCCCAGGCCCACGCAAGTCCCTGCGACGCAACGACTCACAGGTGCTTGCGGTGGCCCCCCGGGCTCCGTTACCCTGGCACTCCGTCAACCCGTTGCATGCGAACCGTGCGTCGCCCGGCGCGAGTGATACCCGTGGAGGTGGCATGACCAAGGCGGACCTCGTCGAGCAGGTGGCGGAAGCCATCGGCCCCGGCATCACGAAGAAGGACTGCGCTCTCGTGGTGGACGGATTCCTCAACGCCGTGAAGCTCGCGCTCCAGAACGGGGAGAACATCGAGATCCGGGGCTTCGGCACCTTCAAGGTCCGCAAGCGGAAGACCCGCACCGCGCGAAATCCGCGCACGGGCGACGCGGTGGAGGTTCCGTCCCGGAGCGTGCCGGTCTTCAAGCCCTCGAAGCACCTCCGCACCCGTGTGGCCCGACGCGACCGGCTCGGCTAACGAAAGCGCCCCCTCCGGCATCCAGATATAGGTGAGCCACTGGGAACAGCCGGACCCGGTGCCCGACGAAGCGCTGGTGCGCCGGGCCCGGGACGGGGAGGAGGGGGCGCTGAGCGCGCTCGTGAACCGACACACGGATGCGGTCTACCGGGTGGCGTTGGCCATCGCTGGTGATCGGGACCTGGCCGAGGACATCGCCCAGGACGCCTTCCTCAAGGCCTTCAGGGGCCTCGAGGGCTTCCGGGGAGACGCGTCGTTCCGGACCTGGCTCCTCACCATCGTCGCCAACGCGGCCCGAGGGGCGCTCAGGCGGCACGGAAGACGGCGGGAGTCGGACCTCGAGTCCGCACCTCCGCTGGCCAGTCAGGCGAAGGGCCCCGACCAGATGGCGGAGCTCTCCGACGAGTCGGCGCGGGCCCGCGAGGCGCTGGGCAGGCTGCCGGAGAAGCAGCGCCTCTCCGTGCAGCTGCGCGTGGACGAGGGGCTCAGCTTCCGGGAGATCGCCGAGGTCATCGGCTCCACCGAGGGCGCGGCGCGGGTGAATTACTTCCACGGGATCCGAAGACTCCGGGAGTGGATGGAATGAGCGAGGCACGTTGCGAGATCGTCCGTGAGCGGCTCCCCGACTTCGTCGGTGGACGGCTGGCTCCGTCGGACACGGCGCAGGTGCAGGCGCATCTGGGCGAGTGCGCTGAGTGCCGCGACGAGGCGGAGCTGGTGGGGTTGCTGCAGGCGGCCCGTCCAGCGGCGCCGGCGGCGCTGGCGCGGCGCATCGCGAG
>JBFYZE010000482.1:0-7891 GCA_041309665.1 Gemmatimonadales bacterium
GGCTCCCGCCGCCGGCACCTTCCCCGGTCCCGCCGCCGGCGCCGTCCGACACCGTCGCCCGCACGTCCGCGGCCCCGAGCGGCACGGGGAGCACCACGTCCAACTCCACCGCCGGGCCCCGGGAGGCCACGTCCACGCGCAGGCGTCCCGGCTCCTGCGCGATCTCCACGTCCAGCGCCGTCCCTCCCACGCGGAGGCGCGACACGCTTACCCGTTCCCACTCCGGCGGCAGCTGGGGCGCCAGCGTCGCCCGCCCCCGCGGCGCGTCGGGCTCCCACCCCAGCGTGCCGTTGAAGAGCGGCGTGAGGAGCATGGAGGTGGCGAAGAACTGGTGGGGGACGGTCTCGTCCATGGGGCGGTAGTAGGAGCCCGAGAAGTTCTCGGGGAAGCGGCCCCGCCCCCAGTCGAAGGCGTGCTGCTTCACCGCGTCCACCAGCGGATAGCCCGCCCACGGACGCCGGTACCGGTACTGGCCCCACGCAACGTATCCGGTCATGAACGGCCACACCGCCCCGTTGTTGTAGTGGAGCGGCTCGTACAGGGGGCTCCCCACGGAGAGGAGGCGCGCCCCCCAGTCGGAGGAGATGGAATCGGTGGCGAGCTTGCGGAGCGTGCGCTCGGCCCGCGCCGGCTCCAGGAGCCCGTACGAGAGCGCCGTCCCGGGCCACGCCGAGAGGTTCACGTTGGTTCCCCCGCCCTGCAGGATCCCGAAGGCGTGCTGGTCCTCGCCGGGGCGCCAGTAGCGCTCGTTGAGGGTGCCCAGCGCCACCGCGCGCAGGGAGTCGGCGCGGGCCGCCAGGGTGCCGTCGCCCAGGCTCCGCGCGAGGTCGGCTGTGGCGTTCAGGGCGTTGATCCAGACCGCCGCCAGGTAGATGTCCTGGTGGAGGGCGTCGCCCATTCCGCCCACTTCGATCGCACCGTAGCCGCCCACCGTGTTTTCGATGATCCCGTCGCCGTCGGTCTCGGCGGTGAGGCACCACGCCCACGCCTTCTGGTACGCCGGCCACAGGGCACGGACGGTGGCGTCGTCGCCCGAGGCCCTCCAGTACGACCAGAGCGCCACCATCCAGTGGGGCGTGGTATCGGCGTGGTAGTACGGGTACGGGAAGTCGGTGAACCAGGGGACGCGCTTCGCGCTCTGGCTCACCTCGTGGGGCATCTTCCCATCGGCGCGCTGATACGAGGCCAGGAAGCGGAGCGCCTCGGCCACCCGGTCCCACTGGCCGGTGGCGTCCATGGCCAGGGAGGTGATGGCGGCGTCCCCGCCGAAGAACCACCCGAACCCCGGGCGGGTGCTGTTCCCGCTGGACCCCCATCCCGCCACGAAGCCGCACCCCAGGTCGGGGTTGCACACGCGCTGCTCCTCCAGGTTCACCTTGGCCCACGCCACCGCCAGGTCCAGCGCGTCGTCGGGGGTGTCCACCGAGGTGGAGGCGGCCAGCACCGAGTCGGCCCAGGCCCGGCTCTCCTCGTAGATCCCCCGGGCGTCGCCCAGGATGCGCGTGTACGCTGCGTAGATCGAGTCCCGGGGCACGGTCCCCGCCACCACCGCCACGGGCACGAATTCCCGCGCCGCCCGCGCCGAGTCCACCTGGATGACCAGCGTGGGCGGCCAGTCGGCCTGGAAGTGGGACGGGAGCGTCTCTCCCGCCGCCGGCCACGACGTGCCGATGAGGGCGTTGCGCTGCCTCAGGCTCTCGCTGAGGAGGAAGGCGCCCCGCCCAGCGTCGAAGGACGTGTACTGTCCACCGAACGCCCCCGGCCACATGTACTGCAGCTCGGGGCGGAACGAGACCCAGACCTCCAGCGGCACGAAGGTCTCCACGTCCAGCAGCATGAGGAGGCCGGGCTCGTCCCGGGGCGCCACGATGTGCTGCTTCACCGTGAACGCCATGTGGGAATACGTGATCGTCGTCGCCTCGGGGCGGACCTCCACGCGGCTCGCCACCTCGGCGCCCCGAAGCGGCGCCCGGTACTGGGGCACCTTGAAGGAGAGCTGGACCTCCCGTGCCACCTTCAGGGGATAGACCCAGAGCTCCCCCACCCCCGTCTCGGCACCCAGCCACCCGCTCCGTGGGCCGGTGACCCCCAGGTAGGCCTTGGGGCGCACGTCGGAGACGAGGCCGATGGGCGAGGCGGCGATGTCGAAGCGGGGCACGGACGGGAGCGCAGATGATGCCGCGGCGGACACCGCCTGGGCCGCCAGGGGCACCGGCGTGGCGAGCGGGGCAAGGGTGAGTCCCACGGCCAGTGCGCCGGCGGGAAGGCACAGGAGGGTCTGGGTGGATCGCAACGTGCGCGCCATCGTCCGACTCCGGATGGAGGATGTGGCCTCCAATGGACGGCAGCAGCCAGGGGACCCGCAAGCGGGGGCGGCTTTTTCCGGCCGCGCCGGAGCGCCGTACATTGCGGCATCCACGATGGGGCGCCCGGGCGGCACCCCTCCGGCCCCTGGAGGATCCGACCATGACACACCTGCGCGCCCCCCTCCTCGCCCTGCTCGTCGCCGCCACCCCGGCCCCCGGCGGCACGGCGTTGCCCCCGGCTCAGGAGCGACCTGACACGACGGTCGTGTCCGCGCCGGTGCGCGGCCCCACCGACCCGGCGGAGCTGGAGGCCTTTCTCGACGGGGTGATGCGGATCCAGCTCGAGCAGCACAACGCCGTGGGCGCCGTGGTCACGGTGGTGAAGGACGGCCAGGTCTTCTTCACCAAGGGGTACGGGTACTCCGACTGGAAGGCCCGCACGCCGGTGGATCCCGACCGGACCCTCTTCCGCATCGGCTCCATCAGCAAGCTCTTCGTGTGGACCTCGGTGATGCAGCTCGTCGAGGAGGGCAGGCTCGACCTCGACACCGACGTCAACGAGTACCTGGAGGGCGTCGAGGTTCCCCAGGCGTACGACCGGCCCGTGACGCTCCGGGACATCCTCACCCACTCGGCGGGCTTCGAGGACTGGGTGATCGAGCTCTTCGGCGACGAGCCTGACGACGTCCGCCCCCTGGCGGAGATCCTCGCCGAGCAGATGCCGGCCCGCGTGCGTCCCCCGGGGGAGGTCTCGTCCTACTCCAACCACGCCACCGGCATGGCGGCGCTCATCGTGGAGCAGGCCGCGGGGATCCCCTGGGACCGGTACGTCCAGGAGCGGATCCTCGACCCCCTGGGGATGGAGCACTTCTCGTTCGCCCAGCCTCTTCCGGAGTCCCTGGCCCCGGACATGTCCAGGGGATACCGCGGCGAGCGCCCCAACTACGAGGAGAAGGAGTTCGAGTACGTCCCGCTCTACCCGGTGGGCGCCGCGGCGGCCTCGGGGAGCGCCATGGCCCGCTTCATGATCGCCCACCTCGGGCTCGGTGCGCTGGGCGAGGCGCGCATCCTGCAGGAGGAGACGGCCCGCACGATGCAGTCCGACCTCTTCCGCATGGCGCCCGGCGTGAACGCGGCGGCGCACGGCTTCTACGAGATGAGCGCCAACGGGGAGCGGATCATAGGCCACGGCGGTGACACGTTCTGGTTCCACAGCCAGCTCGCCCTCTTCCCTGAGCGGGATCTGGGCGTCTTCGTGTCGTTCAACTCCCAGGGGGGTGGGGCCGCCACCGGTGAGTTCGTCGAGGGCTTCGTGGATCGCTACTTCCCGGTGGACGAGGTCGTCCCCACGCCTCCGGACGTCGCCGACGAGCGATACGAGCGCTTCACCGGCCGCTACCGCCCCAACCGGTTCTCCCATACCACCATCGCGAAGCTCGCGGCGCTGGAGAGCGTGTCCGTGGAGGACACGGACGAGGGCACGCTCCGGGTCCTGGACTCGGAGTGGGTGGAGGTGGCTCCCCTCACCTTCGACGAGCGCTACGGGGACCGGAAGCTCGTCTTCCGCGAGGGAGGGGACGGCAAGATCACGCACTTCTTCCTGGCGGACGTGCCCATCGTCGCCTTCGAACGCGTGCCCTGGCGGGAGAACCCGGTCCTGCACGCCGTCGTTCTCCTCTGCGCGCTCCTGACGATGGCCGGAGCGGTGGCCGCCTGGCCCCTGGGCTGGCTGGCGCGCCGCTGGTATCGCGTGAAGGGCGACGACCTGCCGCGCATCCCGACCCGCGCACGCCTCGCGCTCCGGGTCACCGCCGCGCTCTTCCTCGTGTTCCTCCTGGGGATGCTCGTGGTGGTGGGAAGCGACCCGGAGGCCATCGCCGTGGCCATTCCGGCCTCCCTGAAGGTCCTCCTGGCGCTCCCGGTGGCGGGGATCGCCCTCACGCTGGTGTGCCTCTACTGCGCGGTGGTCATCCAGCAGCAGAGCTTCGGACGGCTCCTGGGCCGGCTGGCGTACTCGGCGACGGTGCTGGCGTTCGTGCTCATCCTCTGGCAGCTGAGCGTGTGGAACCTGCTGGGGTGGAGGTACTGACCCCCTCGCGCTACGGCCGACCTGCGGGCTCCAGCCGCACCGTCGCCACGGTCCGGGCCTCCACCCGGGCCCGGGCCAGGGGCAGGAGCCAGAGCCGACCCTCGCGCCACAACTCCAGCTGGTCGAAGGAGTGTGGGTTGGCAGGATAGCCCGACTCGCCCCCCGGCAGGATGAACCCGCCCGAGCCGTCGGGGTCCGCCATGTCCACCACGTGGCGCTGGCTGGGGCCGTAGGCGGAGCGGAACGGGGGCCGCTGGCCGCTGAACGGGGCCACGTTGACCGAGTTGGGTCCCCCCGCCCGGGGGATCCCGGAGCGCCCGAAGCGGAACAGCGAGCCGACCACGGGCACCCCCATCAGCGGGTGGCCGAGCGTCAGCGTGTGGGCCTCACCCCAGGGGAGATCCGCGTACGCCGCGGCCGCGCGGGCCGCATCCTCGGCGACGCCGGCCGGCAGCGGCATGGCCCCGTCCAGGGCCTGCTCCACCACGCGGTCGGGGAACCAGCCCTGGCGGCCTCCGTAGTACCGGTCCCGGAGCCCCAGGCGCAGCGCCGTCCACCAGGCGTAGAAGAGCGTGGCTTCGGTGCTCTCCACCGTCTCGTTGCGGTCCCACGCCTCCAGGCGGGCGGCCGGCTCCTCCAGCTCCGCGCTCCGGAACGCTGCCACGGCGTCGTCCAGGTACCGGTCGACCAGCACGCTGTGCACGTCCATCTGGATGGCCAGGAGGCTGGCGGCATCGTGCTGCTCGCCGGCCTCGAGCAGCTCGGAGATGCGCTGGGCCCGGTGCGGTCCGAACCAGTTCCCGTCCGTCACCAGCCTCGCCACAGCGTCGGCGGTCTGCGCGTTGTTGGCGGTCGCGACGTATCCCCGCTCGGGGGCCAGCACGTGGGGCTTCTCGTCGAAGGGGAGCCAACCCACCCAGTCGTGCTCCCCCGTCCACCCAGGCACCGGGAGATGGGGTGGCGTGCCGGACGCCCGCACGGGCACACGTCCCCCCATCCAGTAGCCCCAGGCCCCGGCGCTGTCGGCGAAGACCACGTTCTGGTGGGGGTCGTCGAACGTGCGCATCGCCGCAAGGAACTCCTCCGCGTTGACGGCCTCGGCCATTCCCATCAGGGCCTCGAAGGTCCCGGCAGGGGCGTGGGCAACCCACTGGAACGCGAGCACCTGGTCTCGGGCCCGCTCCTCGACCGGGGTGATGACGGGACCATGGCGGGTGCTCCGCACCGTCAGCGTGTCCGGCGCGGCGCCCCGGACCTGGATGACCTCCTCCCGTTTCTCGAAGGGTGCCCAACCCGCCGGCGTGAGGTACCGGTCGGGGTCGTCGGGGTCGACCTTCTCGAGGAAGAAGTCCGAGTCGTCCACCATCGCGTTGGTGAAGGCCCAGGCCACGGCGGGGGTGTGACCAGCGACGATTCCCGGCGTCCCGGGGATGCTCATCCCCACCGCGTCGATCCCGGGCGCGTGGAGGCCGACGAGGAACCAGATGTTGGGCGCGTCGAGGGACAGGTGCATGTCGTTCGCGACCAGAGGCTTCCCGGAGCGGGAGCGCTGGCCGCCCACCACCCAGGAGTTGGAGGCCCGCACGACGCTCCCCAGCTCCAGGATGCGCGTCGTCTCCTCCGACAGGGCAGCCTGGGCCAGGAGCTCGGGCGGGGTGCGGGCCGGGAGCGGACCCGCAGCGGCGAGCGCGTCGCCGCCGCCGGTGTCCGCGGCGCCTTCAGCTGCGCCGCTCCCGGGCCACCCCTCGACGATGGTCGGCCCCCACGACGGATAGCGCGGCATGAGCGGGGCCAGCGCCGAGTCGCCCAGCAGCTCGCGGGCCGCCGCCAGGTTGAGGCCGGTATTGTAGTCGGCCAGGTCCCAGGCCATGATCTTCTCGATCCCCTGGGCCAACACCGGACTCCACGGCTCGGGTCTGAAGCGGAGGAGCACGAACTCGGGAGGCAGGGGCCCCCTCCACCCTTCGATGGCGGCGTTCACGCCCTCGGCGTAGCGCTCCGCGTGGCGATACGTGGTTGACCCGCGGTCGGGCAGTCCGTCCCGGGCCGCCTTCTCCATGCCGATGGTCCTGAGGAAGCGGTCGGTCTCCAGGGTCCTCGCCCCGAAGAGCTCGCTCGTCCTCCCCTGGAGCACCCGCCGGAACATCTCCATATGCCACAGGCGATGCGTGGCGTGGACGTATCCTTGGGCCAGGAAGAGGTCCTCCTTGGACGCGGCGAAGAGGTGAGGCACGCCCATGGAGTCGTAGAGGACCTCCACCGGCCGGGACAGCCCGGCCACCGACAGCGTCCGGGAGCGGAGCGCGGGGCCCGTGCGCAGGCGAGCGACCGCGAAGTACCCGCCGGCGAGGAGGAGGACCACCAGGAGCAGTGCGACCTTGAGCGTCTTGCGCAGCATCGTGGGCAGCCTCGTGGATGCGCCTGGACGGGCTCGGATGGAGCGAACCTAACCGGGCGGCGACCCGGACGCAGGGCCGCCGCACCGACGTCGAGCTTGGGACCCGCCCGTATCCTCCTCATGCTTCAGGCGTCACCTCGGCGGGATACGTCGCCAGGGATACGTCGCCAGGTCCTTGTCACCCCGGGAGGGAGACCCGTACGCTGAGGCGTACGACCCGGGGGCCGGGTTACGCCGTCGGCCGTGCCATCCCGGCGACCCACGACCAGGACCACGCCGTGCGCATCTCGGGATTCTCGTTCGCCCGCAACGCGGTGAAGCTGGACTACCCCGTGAGGGAGGCGCTCACGTCCATCCTTCCGGCGGTGGACGAGCTGGTCGTGGCGGTGGCGCCCGGCGACGCCGACGACACCACCCGCGAGGCGGTGGCCTCGCTGGACGACCCCCGGCTGAAGATCGTGGACGCCGTGTGGGACGACGCGCGCCGGCAGAACGCCTACGCCGACCTGACCAACGTGGCCCTGGACGCGTGCACCGGGGACTGGTGCCTCTACATCCAGGCCGACGAGATGCTCCACGAGGACGATCTCCCCGCACTCCGGGCGCGGTGCGAGGAGCTCCTCGACGACCGCCGCGTGGAGGGCCTTCTCTTCGACTACTATCACTTCTTCGGAGACTACCGGCACATCCAGGACGGGCACGGATGGTATCAGCGGGAGATCCGCCTCATCCGCAACGGGATCGGCGTGCGCTCGGTGCGCGACGCGCAGTCGTTCCGCTACCCGGACCAGCGCCGCATCACCGTGGCGCCTGCCCGGGCCCGGGTCTACCACTACGGGTGGGTCCGCCACCCCCGCTTCATGCAGGCCAAGGTCCGGGAGTTCTGGTCGCACCGGAAGAGCATGGCGGAGGTCGAGGCCGAGTACGGAGGTCGGGAGGAGTTCGACTACGGCCCCCTGGGCCGCCTCCCCACGTACCGCGGAGGCCACCCCGCCGTCATGGCGGAGCGCATCGGGGCCATGGACTGGGCCGGGTCGCTCCGTGAGGCGGACCCTCCGGGGATGGTGCGCACGCAGCTCCACAAGGACGAGCGCCTCA